>JBBSDC010000017.1:0-41595 GCA_038249705.1 Bacteroidales bacterium
CTATCAAACATGAATTTAACAGCAGGATTTGTGATTTCGTTTTCAATAAATCCCTGGTTCGACTGTGCAAGAACAGGAATGGCGGCATCATCTGCCGAAACTACTACAAATCCACCACCAACGTAATTGAATACATAATAGGTAGTAATTCCATCGTAGGATTTGCTGAAACTGCTTTCGATAGCAAGCAGCGACTTGCCCGAATACTGCGCAAAATAATTGTTGGCCACCTGGCTGGCTTTTTCCATAGTAACCGATTTGCCAAAAGCAAAAGTTACAACCAGAAGACTGAGTAAAAGTGTAGTTAGTTTTCTCATTAGTTTTTATTATTTGTTATTTGATTGGTTATTAGCATTATAAAAAGTTATGCAGAAGAAGGATTTGTGATAAGCTAATTCTTTGTAATCGGTTAATTATTATTTGAAAATCTTGGGTTTGCTGAGTAAGCATCAAATCCATATAATTCCCAAGGGTTTTCGATAAAGGTTGAAGCTAAAACAAACTGTTATCAAGTGTTTCGATTGCAAATATATAATTATTACAAATATAAATATAAGTGCAGCGAAAAAAAACAGATTTTATTGAAATGTGTCTCACTCGGATAATACTATAACGTAAACGATTTATAAAAGCTTATGATATATGATTATAAATAATTGACAGATAATGAATTGTGATGTCGGGTATAGCTGCACTGAGTTTGATATACTCGATTGAAAAGCTTTGGATTTGGTCTTCTGGTTTTTGGTTTTGGATTTTGAAATTTGGAATTTTTGCCCTCAAAGGTCATTTTAACCAATACTTCCTTACTTTAGTGCCGCCAAAGCAAACTCATGTCTGTTCGAAATATCCTGTACCATCCTGTTTCAGAAAAAACCAATAATCTACTGCTTTTCGTTGTTGCCCTGGTTCCGGCATTCGTGTTGTTTCCGTTTCCGGCTTCCGTATTTTCCAATGGAATCGATCCACCTTTAGCCTGGGTTTTCAATTTTCTGATAAGAGGAAATGTTGCATTGGGGAAAGAGATCATTTTTCCGCACGGTCCATTGGCATTTTTAATGTACCCGCTTCCTGTTGGTTCAAATTTATGGATTGCGGTTGCCGTGCATTTGTCAGCACGTATTTTTATGGCCTATTGCCTCTTGAAACTTGCTACCCGAAAACCTTTGGGATACATGGTTTTCGCCATGGTTTCATCATGCATATTGCTTGCGGTCAATGATATATTGTTAACATTGGTTCAGATTATTATCCTATGTTACCTCAATTTTTTCGAACGCCGCAATGTAACATGGCTCATTCCGGCTCTTATTCTAACTCCTTTAGCACTGTATATTAAAGCGTTTGTTGGTATTGTGAGCCTTGTAATTACGTTGTCCTTTGCCGGAATACTGATTTACCGATCAATCATCGGACTCGAAAGCAGGTACCGCTTATTGCTTTTCCTTATTATACCTTTTATTCTGGTAGTAGTTTGGTTTGGCCTGTATGGCGATTTGTCCGGATTGACCGGCTACTTGAAAGGAATGATTTTTCTGGCTGCTGATAACTCGGCGGCAGTGGCTGTATATCCGAACAATAACTGGTGGATCACAGGCAGTGCTCTTATTGGCGGACTGGTTTTGATCCTTATTAATATCCGGAATGTGAAACTGCTGCAGTTTACACTTCTGGCCGGACCAGCGCTTTTCGCGATATGGAAATACGGCATGGCTCGTGAAGATTATCTGCATACGTCCATGATGTTTGTTTTTATAGTGTTTATACTACTTATTTACAGTATTCTTTTGGGTAAATTCAGGATAGCGAACAGTGTGCTTTCCTTACTAATTATCGTCTTGTTTTATTTTACACTTCAAAAATCATATTACTTCGAGCCTTTCAAATTTAAAGTTTCCGGATTACAAACACTGGTGTCGAAAGCGATGAATAACAGATACTTTGCTGATACAAGTTTTGCATCTTCCGAAAAGACGATTGCCCGCAATAAACTGGAAAAAGAGATTCTGGATTTGATTGGCAATGCGCGTGTTGATGTCTATCCCTGGGATTATTCATATATCGCAGCAAATAATTTAAAATGGCAGCCACGGCCAGTGATACAGAGCTATGCAGCATATACACGGGAACTCGATCAGCTGAATGCAAAGCATCTTAAAAGCGAAAAAGCACCTGATTTTTTCCTGTGGGAACTTCGAAAAATTACCCGTGATATTCACGGCGGTACCCTCGAAAGTATTGATGGACGCTATGTACTGAACGACGAACCGGATGCGTTTCTCACGATGCTGAGCAGGTATGAACTTGCTGCGGTGCAAAAAGGTATTTTCCCGGTTTTAGTTTATAAAAAACGAACCAAAGAATTAAAAAGTAGCGTTAAAATTATTCGGCAAACCAAAGCCGGTTGGAATGCCTGGATTAATGTCCCAAATGAAAACAGAACCGGAATTCAGAGAGCTTCGGTGGATTTGCAACGCAACATTACGGGAAAAATAAAAAGTTTGGTTTATAAGGATGAAGCTACTTTTGTGTATTATTTACTCGAAAACGGTGATATCCGGATGTATCGTATCGTTCCAAAAAATGCAGCCTATGGACTGTGGATCAATCCATTAATTATTAATCCTGAAAGTGGAAAAACATCAGAAAAGGTGAGCAAAATCATGTTCCGTTGCTCCGACAGGGAAATGATGAAGGATGAAATTACAATCCGATGGGAAGAACTTTCTTTTTCACCCACCCAATCAGGAAATGTAAATATTTCGGATAAATATTATCCTGTTAATTCGTTTTTCGGCATTTCTGTTACGAGTCATCCGGCAACCGTTTTTACAAGTGATAATAATATAGAAAATACAAGTCCTTACTGGTCAGCCCCTGATGAGGCTAAAATAATTAAAACTGCTCGGAACGCTGCATTTCTATTGGAGCCCGGGGCGTATTCGGTATCATTTGAATATGATTTGGATTCACTCACTGCCAACCCTTTGGGATATATTGTTCGGGCAAATGTTTGGGCAAAAGCTACATCCGGAGCCAAAGCTGTTTATGTAATTTCTGTTGAAAAGGAAGGGAAATCCTTACTTTGGAAAGCAGTTGAAGCAGGCGATTTTATCCACGACCGGCATGCCTTTAATTTTGTGACAAATTTTGCGGTTCTTGACAATGAAATCCTTAGTGAGAAAGGTTTGAAACTAAAGGTATATGCCTGGAACACGGGTAAGGAGCCTGTTGTATTGGATAATTTTTCAGTTAGGATTGAAATGCGGTAGTGTTCTTTAAATACCAAGTACCAAATACCAAATTCCAAAATTCAAAATCCAAACTCTTCAACCGAACTAAGCGAGCACAGCGAAACTAAACATTTCAATCCCCAACTCTCAACCACCAAACCCCAGCACCCAATTCAATTTCTACATTCTAAAAATTACTACCTTTGCCCCCCTGCTTTGGGCAGGTTAATTTATCAATCTCCGAAAATACTGCAATACAATGTTTGAAAGTCTAAGCGACAGGCTCGACAGAGCGTTTAAACTGCTGAAAGGCCACGGGTATATCACCGAAATCAATGTGGCCGAAACCCTCAAAGATGTTCGTAAGGCATTGCTTGATGCCGACGTTAGTTATAAAGTTGCCAAGGAATTTACTGATACGGTAAAGGTCAAAGCGCTGGGACAGAATGTTCTAACATCGGTTTCGCCGGGTCAGCTGATGGTTAAAATTGTTCACGACGAATTAGCTGAACTTATGGGCGGCGAAAAAGTGGAAATTAACCTCAAAGGCAGTCCGGCTGTAATTTTAATGTCAGGACTTCAGGGTAGCGGTAAAACAACTTTTTCGGCTAAACTGGCAAGTTATCTGCACACAAAAAAAGGTAAAAACCCATTGTTGGTTGCCTGCGATATTTATCGTCCTGCCGCTATTGACCAGCTAAAAGTATTGGGCGAGCAAATCGGTATTGAAGTTTATGCCGAGCCCGAAACTAAAGATGCGGTAAAAATTGCCCGCAACGCGCTTAACCATGCTAAAGACCGTGGTTTCAACGTATTGATTATTGATACAGCCGGTCGTTTGGCTATCGATGAGCTGATGATGAAAGAAATTTCAGCGCTCAAATCGGCCTTGAATCCACACGAAACACTTTTTGTGGTTGATGCCATGACTGGTCAGGATGCTGTAAACACCGCCAAAGCGTTTAACGATAAGCTTGATTTCGATGGAGTTATACTTACCAAACTCGATGGTGATACCCGTGGTGGAGCCGCATTAACCATACGGTCGGTTGTAAACAAACCCATCAAATTTGTAGGTATTGGCGAAAAGATGGATGCTATCGATATGTTCTACCCCGAACGTATGGCCGACCGTATCCTCGGCATGGGTGATATTGTTTCACTTGTTGAACGAGCCCAGGAACAGTACGACGAGGAATCAGCCCGCAAACTACAGAAAAAGCTTGCCAAAGACCAGTTTAACTTCAATGATTTTGTTGATCAGATCAGGCAAATCAAAAAAATGGGTAATGTCAAAGATCTGATGAGTATGATCCCGGGAATGGGTAAAGCCATCAAAGATATTGATATTGACGAAAATGCATTCAAAGGCATTGAAGCCATTATTCAATCCATGACACCACTCGAAAGGGAAAACCCTGCAGTACTTAACGGCAGCCGTCGCAAACGTATAGCGCAAGGGAGCGGTACTGATATTCAGGAGGTTAACCGCCTTATCAAGCAGTTCGACGATACCCGTAAAATGATGAAAATGCTCACAACCGGTGGTGCCCAGAAAATGGCGCAGCAGATGAAAAGCGGGAAGAGAAGGTAGGGGAGTTTGAGAGGACAAGGAGACAAGGAGAGGGGCGACAAGGAGACAAGGGGAGGGGCGACATGGAGACGGAACGCGCAGCATTGAACCTGTCTTGCTAGATTGTCTGAAACGTTTGAAGAGGTTGACTGGAGTGTCTCCCCTTTTTTCAAGGGGAGATGTCCGTAGGACAGAGGAGTACAAAAAATGTCGAAAGAAATTCTATACCAAAAACTGTAAACAAATTTCAGGAAGAGTCAACCCTTTGAAACACAGCCTTGAACATTTGAATGCGCAGCTTTAAACTTTTTGAACGCGCTTGAATGCGCCGCCTTGAACCCTTGAACGAGCAGCCTTGAACTTTTGAATGCGCAGCTTTGAACCCTTGAATGCGCAGCTTTGAACCCTTGAACTTTTAACAACTACATCATATATGCAACTTATTGACGGTAAAATAATTGCTTCCAAAATAAAAAAGGAACTCGCAGCCAAAAGTGCTGAAATTATCGACAGAGGCGACCGCGCCCCGCACCTGGTTGCTGTGTTGGTAGGCGAGGATGCCGCCAGTCAGACTTATGTTAACAGTAAAGAAAGAGCTTGCAAGGAAGTAGGTTTCACTTCAACAATTTATCGGCTGGAAGCGGATTGCACTGAGAAAAAACTGCTCGAAATCATCGATTTTCTGAATAACGACGACGAAGTAGATGGTTTTATCGTTCAGCTTCCTTTACCGGCTCATATTAATGTTCAAAAAGTAATTAGCAGTATTAATCCGGATAAGGATGTGGATGGCTTTCATCCTGTCAGCCTCGGTCGCATGATGCTTGGCGAACCAACATATCTTCCTGCAACACCATTCGGAATCATGCAGTTACTTGAGCACAGCAACATCGAAACCAGCGGCAAACATTGTGTTGTGCTTGGCCGCAGCAATATTGTCGGAACACCAATCAGTGTTATGCTTTCGCGAAAATCAAACCCCGGAAATTGTACTGTAACTGTTTGTCATACAGGGACTAAAAACCTGAAAGAAATAGCCGCAACTGCCGATATTCTTATCGCAGCCATGGGTCAGCCGGAATTTGTTACTGCCGATATGGTAAAGGAAGGTGCCGTTGTAATTGATGTCGGGATTCACCGGATTGAAGATAACAGCGAAAAAGGCTACCATATCATCGGCGATGTAAAATTTGATGAAGTGGCACCCAAATGTTCCTACATCACGCCGGTTCCGGGAGGTGTAGGTCCAATGACGATTGTTTCACTGCTTATGAATACGTTTAAAGCGTACAACAATAAAATTAAATAATGAATAATGAATGATTAACCCATTACCTTGAAAACAGATCCTACAAATAACGGCAAATTACTTCCTCTCATGGAGGACTTCTACACCATACAGGGCGAAGGTTTCCACACAGGGAAAGCTGCCTATTTCCTGCGTGTGGGTGGTTGTGATGTAGGCTGTTACTGGTGCGATGTTAAGGAATCGTGGAATCCGAAACTTCATCCACTTACCGATGCTGACGAAATTGTGAAACGTGTAACCGGAAATCCTGCCGCTACCGTTGTAGTTACCGGTGGCGAGCCCTTGATGTATAATCTTGATTACTTGTGTGATAAGTTAAAAAAGGAAGGGCTGCAGGTTCATATAGAAACATCCGGGTCGCATCCTTTCAGTGGCGCTTTCGACTGGATTTGTCTTTCTCCCAAACGAAAAAGTCCTCCAAAACCTGAAATTTTCGAAAAAGCCAGCGAACTAAAAGTGATAATTTTCGATGAAACCGATTTCGATTGGGCTGAAGAGAATGCGAAGCTGGTTGGCCCCGATTGCTATCTCTGCCTTCAACCCGAATGGAGCCGTATGCAAGTGGTATTGCCTGGTATTATTGATTATGTGATGAAAAATCCCCGCTGGCATATTTCGCTTCAGGCACATAAATTTATGCATATACCATAAATCAGGAACTCAATTTATTCCTGTCATTCCTTGTTCATAAACGGCAGTTAAACACGCAGTTATGTAACACTCAAAAGCCTTCCCGCTTATTTTAATTTTCTTAGCTTTATATCTATGCCTGGATTTATCGTTGATTAGGATGAGCACTTCCCGCTTATCCTTGTCAGAAGTAAGTGTATGTTCGTAGTGGATTCTGTGATAAATTATTCACTATCAATATATTACTTGGTTTCTCTCTTGTTTGCTGGTGTGTTTTCAAAAAAGCTTTATTAGTATTTTTCTTCAATATTGGGTTTTCTCATTGGATTTTAAAGAATTCTGGCATACTTTCTGCTTGATTAAACCGTTTTTTAACTGATATTTCAATCAAGTACTGTATTTTCGCATTAAAACCAGCAGGTATATGAAATCAATCCGGTTAACAATTATTTTTTCAATATTCATAGTACTGAATTTTCCCTTATTTGCTCAAACGGGTAAAACACGTTCCGAAAAGCAATTCGAAAAAGCGGTACAACTCTATAATCGTCACGATTTTGCCAACGCGCTCCGGGCGGTTGATGATTTAATTGCCGATGATCCTGCTTTCGCTAAAGCCTGGCTATTGAAAGGCGATATGTTCAACGATTTGAAAGAGAACGGTAAAGCTGTAGCTGCTTACACAAAAGCGGTTGCGATTGACTCCACCTTTTTTCCGCCTGCCTATTACATCATGGCCAATCTGTATTTTGATATGGAAATGTATAAGGAGGCAAAAGTTAATTACCTGAAATACCTTGTTTTCAACCCTAAAATTCAGGAAGAACTAAAACGGACTGCCAATAATATGCTGTTATGTGATTTCAGGCTTGAAAAAATGAAAACTCCGGTTCCGTTCAATCCGGTTAATATCGGGCCGAATGTAAATTCAAGCGGTTATGATTATATTAATGCTGTCAGTCTCGATGAAAGTCAGTTATTTTTTACACGAAAAGGGTCGGATATTAAAAGTGATGAAAGTTTTTATCGTTCCATTTCAGCACGTTCGGCAACAGGTCAATTAAACTGGAGCCCGGCAATCGAAATTGGCGCACCTATCAATACCCCTGGAAACGAAGGCGCGCTTTGTGTTTCGCCTGATGGAATGACGATTATAATTACATGTTGCAGTCGCCGTGATTCTTATGGAAGTTGCGATTTGTACCTGTCGAACAAGGTTGGAAATAACTGGTCGGAGCCTGAAAATTTAGGCGAATTAGTCAATTCTGCTTCCTGGGAGTCGCAACCCTGTCTGGCTGTTGACGGACGTACTTTGTTTTTTGTTTCAACCCGCCGCGGCGGTTATGGCGGATCGGATATCTGGAAAAGTGTGCTTCAGGACGATGGATACTGGGGAGCACCAGTAAATCTTGGCAATACAATAAATACGTCATCCGACGAAATGGCTCCTTTTATTCATCCCGATGGACGTACTCTTTATTTTTCCTCGCGAGGTCACATGGGCATGGGCGGTGCCGATCTGTTTGTTTCGCGCCTCGATAATACCGGAATATGGCAACAGCCGGAAAATATTGGTTATCCTGTTAATACCAAACGCGATGAAATCAACCTGATAATTAATGCAAGGGGAACCGAAGCCTTTATTTCAGCCGAGCGTGATAACGGTTTTGGGAATATCGACATTTACCGTTTTGAACTGCCTGAGCAGTCGCGGCCGGCATCCGTATCGTTTGTTCACGGGAAAGTATACGATAAAAATACAATGGCTCCGTTATTCGCATCGTTTGAACTTATTGATATGCAGACAAATGCTGTTGTAGTGAATTCTGTTTCCGACCTGGTTTCCGGCGAATTTGTAATGAGTTTACCACTGGATAAAAATTATGCGCTGAATGTTTCGTGCAAAGGCTACCTGTTTTATTCAATGAATTTCAGTCTGAATAATGCGCAAGATGCCTCCAATCCTGTAAAACTAGATATCCCCATGCAACCACTTGAAGTAGGGGAGAAGGTTGTAATGCGTAATATTTTCTTTGAAACAGATAAATTCGATTTACTTCCCGAGTCGAAATCGGAGCTTGGGAAGCTGATAAGTTTTTTAACGAAAAACATTTCGATGAGGATCGAAATTGGTGGACATACCGATAGCGAAGGAAGCGAAACGCATAACAATCAGCTTTCGCAAAACCGGGCCAAATCCGTTTATGATTACCTGATTTCGAATGGAATTGATGCCAAACGACTTACGTACCAGGGATACGGCGAAAGTGTACCCATCGAAAGTAACGATACTCCCGAAGGCCGGGCAATGAACCGCAGAACAGAATTTAAGGTGATAAGTAAGTAAGCCTTTCCATTTTCACGAAATTCCATTTCCAAATCGTACTTCGCAAATCGTCCCTCGTAAATCGTCCCTCGTAAATCGTAAATTCTACCTCATTTAGCCGTCCAGTAACAACGTACAGGTGAAACTATTTTCTCTTCTGTTTTCAGTTTGGTCATGGCTTTATCAACAGCTTTCCTTTCAAGACCTGTTTTGTCGGCAATCTGACCGGCACTCATTGGTTTTTCATTCTGTTTCAATGTTTCGATAATCTGATCTTCGGTATTCATATTCAGTGTGTTATGTTGGTTTATTTTATGTAATTTTGAAATTATAAAAGTATGAAAGCTTCGCAATTTTTTTGCAAAATTTTATGTTGTTCTTATTCAAATGCGTCCAATGCCGGCAACGCTTTAGTATTGAAATCGAAGAGAGTCATGAAAACGGATACAGTTTTGAAATGTAAAATCCTATAAAGCTGAAAGATACAGCAAGTTTAGTGTTTTTTTAAGTGCTGAATAAAAGTACCTTATTTTTCTGTTAACAAGGCGTAAAATGCTTAAAATGCCTTGTGATTTATCATCATTATTTCACTACCTTTGCAAACTTATTTTTTGAACATTACACAACTACATGATAAACATAACATTACCAGATAATTCCGTAAGGCAATACCCTGCCGGAACTACTGCCATGCAGGTTGCACTAAGCATTAGCGAAGGTCTTGCACGTAACGTATTAGCAGCCAAAGTTGATGGCGAGGTTTGGGATTCAACGCGTCCGCTCACAAAAGATGTTCGCCTGCAGCTACTCACATGGAACGATCCGGAAGGAAAATCGGCTATGTGGCATTCTTCGGCTCACCTTATGGCTGAGGCAATTGAAATACTTTTTCCGGGAGTTAAATTCGGAATAGGACCTGATATTGAAAATGGGTTTTATTACGATATGGATTTCGGCACTTACCAGGTTACTCCCGAAGATTTGCCACGTATAGAAGCTAAAATGCTTGAGCTTGCACGCGGGAAACAGCAATATCAGCGTCGTTCGGTATCGAAAACGGAAGCACTCGATTATTTTACCACAAAAAATGATGAATATAAGATCGAACTGATAACTGATCTTCAGGACGGCGCAATCACTTTTTACGAAACCGGTAAATTTACTGATCTCTGCCGAGGTCCACATTTGCAGGATACTTCACCTATCAAAGCGATTAAACTGCTGAATATTGCCGGAGCATACTGGCGTGGGGACGAAAAACGCAAAATGCTAACCCGCATTTACGGTATTACTTTCCCGAAACAAAAAGAACTGGATGAATACCTGGTTATGCTTGAAGAAGCTAAGAAACGCGACCACCGTAAACTTGGCAAGGAACTCGAATTGTTTACTTTTTCGCCGCGTGTCGGGCAGGGTTTACCGCTTTGGCTGCCTAAAGGAGCTATGCTTCGCGAACGCCTCGAAAATTTCCTGAAAGGTCTTCAGCGCAAAGCTGGTTATATGCCGGTAATTACACCACATATCGGAAATGTTGAGTTATATAAAACCAGCGGCCACTTCCAGAAATATGGAAAAGATTCGTTTCAGCCAATCAATACACCGGTTGAAGGAGAACAGTTTCTGCTGAAACCTATGAACTGCCCGCATCACTGCGAAATATACAACGCGAAACCACGTTCGTACAAAGACCTTCCAATCCGTTTTGCTGAATTCGGAACTGTTTACCGTTACGAGCAAAGTGGTGAACTACACGGGCTTACAAGGGTTCGTGGCTTTACTCAGGACGATGCACATCTGTTCTGCCGCCCCGATCAGTTGAAAGATGAATTTAAAGCGGTAATTGATATCGTACTGCATATTTTCCGCATACTCGATTTCAAAGATTTTACTGCTCAGATTTCTTTACGCGATCCCAATAACACGGAGAAATATATCGGTTCCGACGAAAACTGGGAAAAAGCCGAAAGTGCAATTATTTCCGCTGCGGCTGAAAAAGGACTCAAAACTACCGTTGAACTTGGCGAGGCTGCATTTTACGGGCCAAAACTCGATTTTATGGTGAAAGATGCCCTCGGACGCAAATGGCAGCTTGGCACCATTCAGGTTGATTATAATTTGCCTGAGCGTTTTGAACTGGAATATACAGGCAACGACAACCAGAAATACCGCCCGGTTATGATTCACCGTGCGCCTTTTGGGTCTATGGAGCGTTTTGTTGCTGTACTTCTGGAGCATACTGGCGGTAATTTCCCGTTGTGGCTAACTCCCGATCAGGTTACTATACTGCCAATCAGTGAGAAATACCTCGATTATGCAAAAAAAGTTGCACAGGTAATGGAAAATTCCGAAATTCGCGCCCTCGTTGACGAACGCAATGAAAAAACAGGCAAAAAAATACGGGATGCTGAATTAATGAAAATTCCGTATATGCTTATTGTAGGCGAAAAAGAAGAAGCCGATAATACCGTTTCGGTGCGTAAACACGGGCAAGGCGACCTGGGAACATTTAGCATGGATGATTTTATCGCCCATATTGAGGATGAAACCAGGAAACAGCTTTTATAAAACGAAACCAGAAATACTTGCATAAAGTAAACTATAATTATTCACCAACAGGAAGGAGTTATAACCATAGCAACATCAAACTACAGCAGCGGCAGTAACCATCAGGATCGCAGATTCCCACGACGCGAGAAAGAAGAACTGCATAAGATTAATGAAAAGATTAAATCGCCCGTTGTAAGGGTGGTAGGCGAAAATACTGAACCAGGCATCTATAATATTAAAGAAGCACTTCAGTTAGCCGAAAATCTTGAGCTGGACCTTGTTGAGATTTCCCCAACCGCTAACCCACCGGTATGCAGGTTGGTTGATTATAAAAAGTTTCTTTATGAACTGAAAAAGAAACAAAAGGAGATCAAAGCCAAAACGGCTAAAGTTGTAGTGAAGGAAATCAGGATGGGTCCCCAAACGGATGATCATGATTTTAATTTCAAGTTGAAACATGCCAGAAATTTCCTTCAGGAAGGTGATAAAGTTAAAGTTGAAGTGTTTTTCCGTGGTCGCTCCATTGTGTATAAAGATCAAGGTGAAATTATTTTACTTCGCTTTGCACAGGAACTCATGGAATTCGCTAAAGTCGAAAAACTTCCATTACTCGAAGGGAAACGAATGATAATGATACTTTCGCCAAAGAAAGCATCCGTTTAAAACGAATTTATTTTTTTGAATACTCTTAATAATCATCATAATTAAAATCGAAGTAACATGCCTAAAATGAAGAGTAAATCCGCTGCCAAAAAAAGGTTTTCAACAACCGGCACGGGCAAGCTGCGACGGAAGCATGCTTACCACAGTCACATTCTGACAAAAAAATCGAACAAACGTAAACGTAACCTTGGTTACAGTACTATTGTCGATAAGGCAGATGCTAAAGCGGTAAGAGATATGCTCCAGTGCTAATTAACTAATTGTTTAACTTACTTTCAGCCCCTTAAGAATCAAGCTGTAAGCGTGATCGCTGAAGTAAAAAAAATCGAAAAAAATGCCAAGATCAGTCAATGCAGTAGCGTCAAGAGCCCGCAGGAAAAAAATCCTGAAAGCGGTTAAAGGTCAATTCGGCCGACGCAAAAATGTCTGGACGGTAGCCAAAAATGCATACGAAAAAGGAGGCGTGTATGCATACCGCGACAGAAAAACCAAAAAACGTAATTTCCGTGCACTCTGGATTATCCGCATCAATGCAGGTGTCCGCGAGTTTGGAATGTCGTATTCAGTATTTATGGGCAAATTACACGCCCGTAATATCGAACTCGACCGCAAAGTACTTGCCGACCTCGCCATGAACAACCCTACAGCTTTTAAAGCTATCGTTGATTTGGTAAAATAGTCCTTTTGCAATACAACACAAAAAAGCCACCGATGAGGTGGCTTTTTGCGTTATAAGAAACCTTTCATTTCAGAACATAAAATATTAAATGCATTATCCATTTTGTGATTTGAAGGAAGACCATTCATTTACAATTATTTAACATACTACTTTCAAAAACTGCTTAAAATACAGGTATCTTTGCCGCGAAATGAAATTAGTCCGGAAAATAGCAATCAGATTTCTCTTGATTTCAGCAGTTATTTTCTGCTATGGGCTAAATATGTATTCAAGTGATTTCTTAAACCCTCATTATATAGAATTTTCAGATGGCAATAGCAATGCCAGTGATTGTTTAGTTTCTCATATCGATACTTTTATTGATGATCAGATTTCGCAAACTGATGATTATCGTTTGTTTTCGGAAGCACAAATGAGTATGCCAATCATACCGGATACTTCCATTATTCCTGATTCCTACTTGCGTATTTGGCAGCCGCCAAAGATTTAACAGTTTAGATTTCCCGGATATTACAAATTCTGCATGAGTAACAAAGCTCATCGCAATTCAATTTGTTCATACTCATCCATTTCAAAAAATGGGGTAATCATCAATTTAAACTCAATACAAAAATGGGATTTGACGATCTTTTTGAAAACAGACGTAAGTATCAAAGCAATCGCGTAAATCGTGATTACCCTGAAAACAAATGGAATACACATGATTCGCGCTATCCATATTATGGGAACGACAATAACTTTAGTTTGTCGAAAATTCTACTCAAGATCAGGAATAACAAAAAACTGAAACTGCTGGTGTTATTTGCAGTTTTATTTATTCTGACTATAGTTGTTATCCTTTTCGTAATTCTGTGGCCCTTAATACTGAAACTGATTACTTATATAAGTCAAAATGGATTGCAGGGTTTACTTGATTACATACTTGGCATTGCTGACAAAATCTGGAAAGGGACAGCACAATGAAATGTAATATAAGGATAGAGCTTTATACCAGACCTTTTCATCAAGTACACAGACTCCGTAATTTTTAATCTCAGATGAAGAACTGGTTTAAAGCAATACAAGTTTGGAGTATGCATTGGGCAGCCACAAAATGGGGTGCATGGGCATTATTTATCTGTGCTTTTGCCGATGCATCCTTCCTGCCATTGCCTACACCCATGTTCTTTTTGACTTTAACTCTTTTAAATACCTCGAAAGCATACAAGTATGCTTTATTTGGAACAATGGGAACATTATTTGGCGCAATAGCTGGTTATTCAATCGGCTATTTTGCCTGGCTTACTCCAAATGGAGATTATACAGGTATTGCTCACTTTATGTTTACAAATATTCCCGGATTTTCAGAAGAAATGTACAACAAAATTCAGATTCTTTACACAAAGTGGGACTTTTGGATCTTATTTGTAGCTGCCTTAGTACCAGTACCCTATAAGATATTCTCAATTTCATCGGGAGTATTTGATATTAATCTAATTGTTTTCAGTATTGCCACTTTGGTCAGCCAGGGAATAAAATTCTACCTGTTGGCATTACTGATAATAAAAACCGGCACAGCTGTTAAAAAACTACTTGAGTTTAATTTAAAACCCATTGCAATTGCAGCAACTGCTTGTATTGCTGTGGTTATTGTAATAATAAGCTTCTAAGTAAATATTGCTTTACTGTTTTTGAATTCAGAAAAAAATAGGCTGCATAATAAAGTAAAAAGAGATAACAAAAGCATTAAGATGGAGTTCAGAAACCACATAAAAAACGAGGCGTACTCCGAAAAGCCAAAAGAGTAGGAAGGCAATAAAAAATATTATGACTAACCAGGAAATCAACATAAACGATTTGCAGAAAACATTCAGGAAATGGCGGAAAATAATAATTTTGGGAATCCTGTTTCTTGCTTTATTACTATTCAAGCCATGGGTTGTGATTGGACCGGGACAAAGAGGAATAGTGGTGAATTTTGGAGCCGTACAGGATAAAGTTTTAGACGAAGGAATGCATTTCAGGGTTCCAATAATGCAACAGGTTGTCCTAATGGATGTAAAAGTTCAGAAGGTACAAACAGATGCATCTTCAGCATCCTCCGATTTGCAGGATGTAACTTTATCCGTTGCGCTTAACTATCATATTATACCCGACAAAGCCAATATCGTGTATCAAAAAATAGGGGTCGAATTTAAGGAGCGTATCATTGATCCTGCAATACAGGAAGTGACCAAAGCCGTGTCGGCCAAGTATTCAGCCGAGGAATTGATCACAAAGAGACCTGCTGTAAGCACCGCTATGAAAGAAGCACTTACTGAAAAACTTATGGCGTCGAATATTGCCGTTGATGCGGTTTCGATTGTTACATTTAGTTTTTCGAAAGTCTTTATGGATGCCATTGAAGCCAAGCAGACTGCCGAACAGCATGCATTAAAGGCAAAGCGAGACCTTGATAGAATTAAGATAGAGGCAGAACAGACTGTTGCTGCAGCAACAGCTGAGGCAGAGGCATTGAGGTTACAAAAGATGAATATTTCGCCCGACCTTATCGAACTCAGGAAAATTGAGGCTAATCTTAAAGCAATAGAGAAATGGAATGGTATTCTGCCTCAGGTTACAGGGGGTGGAGCAGTGCCCTTTATTGGGGTTAGCGATTTACAGAAAAAATAAGAAGCTCGAAAAGCAAATAGGATGGGCAGATACATTATTCTGATTGTTATTGCCGGAATGGCAGGTGCTTTACTAGCCAAACAAAAAGGTCGCAACCCTATAGTATGGTTTATTTTATGTGCCGCCATTCCACTTCTTGTAATTGCTGTTATATTGCTTCCACCCGTAGTTGCCAGAGGATATTACAAAAAATGCCCCCATTGTGCCGAAATCATTAAGGAAGAAGCAGAAATATGCAGATACTGTGGAATGGGAGTTTAGTGCTTTGAGGGTAAATTTCGGTATGAAGTCAATGGGCTTTGCCAAATTTATTTATCAATGTGTTGATAATGAAAAATATAAACAAGTTCATAATACTAATCAAAGTGATGATTTTTGCGGGTATAAACTGATACTTGGAACAACTGCAACCATAAGCAGGGCAAGCAGGCAAAGTGTACTTTGTTGAATTTAGTCAATAAAAATATACAGAATAAAATAATGATGAATAGATTAAATTCGGAATTAAAGCAATGGCATACGAATGAAGCGGAGAAAGTTCTCATTGAAATCATAAGTTCTGAGAATGGATTATCATCTGCAGAAGCAAATAAAAGACTTTTGGATTATGGTGAGAATAAAATTAAAAGGGAAAAGAAAGACAGTCCTTTTAAACTTTTATGGCGGCAAATCAACAACCCTTTGATCTGGGTTCTGCTCGGTTCGAGCGCAGTGGCAACTATTGTTGGTAAAATAACAGATGGATTGGTTGTATTAGTAGTTGTAATAATAAATACCATTATCGGCTTTATTCAGGAATATAAAGCTGGAAGAGCTATTGAAGCCCTCAGCGATATGGTTCCGGAAAATGCAACCGTATTGCGGGATGGCAAAAATTCAATAGTCCCTGTTTCCGAAATTGTTCCAGGCGATATTGTGCTGCTTGCTGCCGGCGACCGTGTACCTGCAGATATGAGACTAATTAATCAAAAAAGTCTTTTGATTGAAGAAGCAGTTCTCACCGGCGAATCCTTAGCAGTGCAAAAATCAATAGCTCCGGTTGAAAAAGATGCTGTTCTTGGTGATAGAAAATGCATGGTTTATGGTGGAACACTGGTTTCAGCAGGAACTGCAACAGCGGTAGTAGTAGCAACAGGAATGCAGACTGAGCTTGGAAAGATATCCGATATGCTGAGTGAAGCAACCGATCTGGAAACTCCTCTGACAAAAAAACTGGCCGTAATTGGGAAATATCTGACAATGGGAATCGTTATCATAACCATTCTGATTATGATAATTGGTACTTTACGTGCTACAGGGCAAGGGATTCTGATTGGACTGGCTCTCAAAGACAGTTTAATGTTTGCCATAGCCCTGGCTGTTGGAGCAATTCCTGAAGGCCTGCCAGCTGTTGTTACAATTGCTCTCGCTATTGGAGTTCAGCGTATGGCTAAACGCAAAGCTATCATACGCAAATTACCTGCTGTGGAAACACTGGGAAGTACAACCGTAATATGTACGGATAAAACAGGAACACTTACCCGAAACGAAATGACGGTAAATGAGCTGTGGACAGCCGAAAATTGCCTGCAATTAACTGGTGTGGGATACAATCCGGAAGGTTCTTTTATGCTAAATGGCGCTACTCTCCCGGATTTACCCGGGGATATAAACACATTATTGAAAAATGCTGTACTGTGCAGCGATGCAAGTATAAAAGCTGTCGGGAAAGAGTATGAAATAACAGGTGATCCAACTGAAGTAGCGCTTGTAGTTGCAGCAGCTAAAGCAAAAATTGATGCTAATATATTGCGCAAAATGCATCTGCGAATTGATGTTATACCGTTTAATTCGGAATTGCAATATATGGCGACCCTTATCTGGAAACCGGATACCAAATTTATTATTTTGAAAGGTGCACCCGAAGTAATTATAAAGAAGTGCATTACTCACATGGGTGGGTTTCCCCTTGATAAACAGCACATTATTGAACAGATTGAAAGATTAGGCGCCAGAGGAATGAGGGTTTTGGCGGTTGCTCAGAAAGATTGGGGGAAAGGCGATACGAATGAATTATCAATGGATGATGTAATTGATGGATATCATTTTGTTGGGCTTATAGGCATGATTGATCCGCCCCGCGCAGAAGCGATTGAGGCAATTAAAGCGTGTCATAGCGCAGGTATAGTCGTAAAAATGATTACCGGAGATCACCATGCTACTGCCCGTTCCATTGGAATTGATTTAGGATTATCAGTAAACGGTGCCGTAGTTACTGGTGTTGAATTATCAAAAATGGATGATGAAACACTTCTTAAAACTGTGAAAGAAATAAACATCTTTGCACGCGTAGCACCTGAACACAAACTCCGACTGGTAAGAGCATTGCAAAATAACAATCAAATTGTTGCAATGACCGGTGATGGCGTAAATGACGCTCCATCACTAAAACAGTCGAATATTGGTGTAGCAATGGGAATTACTGGCACTTCAGTTTCGAAAGAATCTGCTGATATTGTACTGGCCGACGATAATTTCTCAAGCATAAGTGCTGCTGTGGAAGAAGGCAGACGGGTTTATGATAACCTGATTAAATCGCTGGCATTCCTGCTTCCGACAAATCTGGGTCTTGCACTTATACTTATTTACGGGGTAATGTTTTTCCCGTTTAATCCGATAACGAACATACTTTTACTTCCGATGCTGCCTACACAGCTGCTTTGGATAAACCTTGTAGCGGCTATTGCGCTTGCTTTGCCGCTGGCATTCGAAGTATTGGAACCTAATGTAATGAAACGACCACCCCGGAACCCGGATGAGCCACTATTCAGCAGGTTTGTTACTTTTCGTGTAGTCTTCGTTTCAATTTTAATGACGGCCGGTGCTATTTTGTTGTTTAACCGGGAATACTCCAACGCTCTTTCCAACAATGTTTCACCTGCTTACGCATTGCGAAAATCCCAGACAATTGTGGTAACATTTGTAATAATGTTCCAAATCTTCTACATGTTAAATTGCCGGTCGCTTAAAGATTCGTTATTGAAGATTGGTATTTTTAGCAATAATGCTATTTTTATTGGCATAGGAACAATTCTTGCCTTTCAGGCATTATTTATTTACAACCCTTTTATGCAATCTGTATTTGGGACAGCTGCTCTTGATTTACGTGATATACTTATAGCTACCGGTGCAGGATTTGTGATTTTTCCTTTAATTTGGATTGAAAAAAGGATTCATTCATTTAAGTCATCGGGTACATTGAACAGCATGAGCAAAACGCAAGAATAAGTAAAAATACAAGTAAACATCAGAAAAAAACAATCTAAACTCTAATTGTATGAATTGTCCAAATTGTAATGTAGCATTAGTAATGTCCGAGAGGCAGGGAATAGAAATTGACTATTGTCCGAGTTGCCGGGGAGTATGGCTCGACAGAGGCGAACTTGATAAAATTATTGAAAAATCAACTCAGCCGGCAAATGAAATGAATTATCAGCAGCCCAAACAGCAATTTGATAATCATAACCGGAATGATATGCGTGGTAATCATGGACAAAATGATTATTCTAAAAATCAAAGAAAGAAAAACTGGTTAAACGAATTGTTTGATTAAATCAGGCTAGCCGGTAGGCAGGACAGGCTAGTTAAGTCTGTCCTTAAAAAATAAGAATGGGCACAATAGCAATACTATTGAATGCCAGGAATTGAATTATCTTGTAATTGCCTTTAACCAAATATATCATCTCCTTTCAATTTTATATTTTAGTTTATGGCAGGAGCGTAGTTCAGATAATTTAGACAGAAACGAATTGCTAGTGATCAGCACTATAAAAAAAAGGAAGCCAAAGCCCCCATTCCTTACCCACCTTTTCACCTTAAAACTACCCTGTATTATGCCATCGGAGTTTTTTTAGTTGTCCCTGTTTCGCTTACATCAAATCCCCAATCGCCGGGTTTCCAGGGTTATTAATATCATTTAACTACTCGAACGGATTTGTAAGGTAGTTGAGGGAAAGTAACGGGTATGACCGAGGTCTTTTATTACTATTAGCATCTGTAATTTTGTTCCCACCATGCAAAATTGTCCGAAATAATAATTTCATTCTTTTTATAATGAAGCGTAGTCTTCATTGGAATAGTCCTGTACTGCAAGTTATATTTGTCTGCAAGCTGCCGTATTTCAGTTTTATCATCATAAGTCAACATAAACTTCCCTTTTACTTTGGAAGTTAATTCAAATAATCTTTCATGGTCAATATCAAAATAGGTGTAGAGACGTTTTCCTGCAACGGTGTATGGGGGGTCGATAAAAAAGTAAGCTTTTTCATTATTAAGGTTTTGTTCTAAAACTCCAAAAGCATCGCCTTCGATAAAAGTTATTTTGCTTTTTATATAGCCTATAGCCAGTATTCTGTCATGCAAGGTTTTCGGATACCAACGTGAAGCAATTCCTTTTCCATTCTCTCCATTTTTAATCATTCCCGAACCTTTTGCAAGAATACCGCCATGAAAAATTCTGTTTTTCAAAATGGTGCAAAAGGCTATGTCCTGCAATTGCTTGGCAGGATTATTTAATTCCTCTTTAATGTTGTCAGGTGTTAGTTCAAAAGAATAGATTTTGTCTGCCAGCCATTTGTTTTTACCGTTTAAAATTACTTCCCAGACTGCTGCAATTTCTTCATCCAATTCAACCATTGTAATTTGTTCGGCCAATTTTTCAAATGCTGCCGTCAAACTTACAATGCCACCACCAGCAAATGGTTCGATTAATAAGTTTATAGCTTTGTTTTCTTGTTTTAACCATTGACGAACGGTTGGAATAAGCCACGTTTTACCACCTGGATAACGGAATGGACTGCGCTGAGGCACTGACGAAACATTGGTAATTGCTTGTTCATTGCTTTTTTCGCCATTGTCGAACATGGTTAATTGATAACTCATTCTACTACTATATTTTCAAGGTTATCACTATCAATTTTGCCAACTCTTTTTGCGTCAAGTTTTTTCTGTAATATCTCCGTAAACTGGCTAATAGAACCTCCTTCAAATTTGGCAATTTGTTCTAAAGCATTTGCAAATTTTGTATAAATGATTCTTTGCAATTTCAATGATAAAGTTTTATTCTTTGTGTCAGGAACAAGGTCATAAAGGAAAAAGGCAAAGTCTGATTCGGATTTATCAAATTCGGGTAATGTTGGTAATGTATTATAAAAAGTTGTTTGTAATGCAACAACTTGTTTCTTATTCCATTGCTTCAAGATTGAACCTTTTGCAATTATTTGAGGGATAAGTCGTTTCCTGGATGATGAAAGATAGTCCGGTTTAGGATATTTAAAAGCCTGAGTCCAGCTAAAAGATGGAGAAGGCTCTTCCAAATATGCAGTAAATGGACTTGTTAAATTGCCTGAAATATAAACTGACTGAACTTCAAGGGAGCCGAAATCAATAACGCGGCCTTTGTCGTCATACGAAACTAAAACGTAGTCAATATTGCCTGCCGATTTACCGTGTTTGTCAATTAGTTTTACTTCACCAACATGTGTCCATGTGGCTTTACTGTCAAAGATAAAAACTGCAGCATCACTAATAATTGTCCAATCTTCCCGGAATCTGACCGGACAAATGATTACCTGTTTGTTTTTGTGAATTAAACTGCAAACGCCTAGTGGAAACTCAATACTATTTTTTGTGCAGTTTGAGACGACGTTGTTATAAGGACATAATTTGTTGGTCCGATAACGCAATGCTCTTTCCGTCTCATTATCAAGAGGGAAACCAAAAACTTCACCTAAAGGTTGTAAATCTTTTTTGTCAAAACCCATTCGTCAAAATTAGCAAAAAATAGCCGACTTTGGAGAATCATATATAACATTTCTTTCGAAGCGTATTTAAAGAGATTTGATTGGTACAAACCGGAAAGCAAGCGACACAAGGAGATGTAAATAAAAAAAAGGCGCCCTAAGCCCCCATGCCTTAGCCACCTTTTCACCTTAAAACTACCCCGTATTATGCCACCGGAGTTTTTTTAGCTGTCCCTGTTTCGCTTACATCAAATGCCCAATTGCTGGGTTTCCGGGACGAATTACGGTAAATGCATAGTGCAATGTCATGCAATATTTATTTATCGGATTAAACTCGTTTTTTTTAATTTCAGCTTTGTTTCCCTTTTTTGTTTATCGGCCACAATATAATCACTTATCATTTTTTCTTCCACTTTGGTAAGTGGCCTTGGATCAACATAAAAGTCAACATCATTCGGTTCTCTGATTGGTCCCATCTTTTTATTTCCTAAATTCACTTTTCACTTTTCACTCTATTCCACAATCTCCAGTTCTACCTTTTCCACTTTTTTAAGATCTTTTTCATAAAAGAAAGATCCGGCGAAAAACAAGGCTGAAGCAATTAGTAAGGCAATCGGCAGGAAATTAAATGCAGTTTGAATATCTGTGGCATCCGAAATGGCACCCATTACAATTGGCCCGAGTGAAGCCCCCAGAAGGTTTTGTATTACCACAGCTATGGCATATGACATGGCTCTCAATCCAGGATGAACAACGTCCTGCGTTACAGCTCCTGTTGCAGCAATAAATGCAGTTATTGATATCCCCATCGAAAGTAATATCAGGTATTGGATTTTTCCATCAAAAACACTGAATGCGAGGAACATCAGAATAGCCGAAAGTAATGAGGTGAGGGTTGGGACTAAAAGCCGCGCATTGATCTGCTTTTTTCTCCATCTGTCAGTAATATATCCGCCAAGCGGTGCGCCTATAATAGCAAAAAGCATAACAGCGCTGGCTTTTATACCTGCGTCTTTTTCGAGTACGCCTTGCACCCTGTGAAAATATGTAGGTAACCAGGTTAGCAGCGAAGTAGTTGTAAAAACCACTCCGGCCATCCCGAAATAGGTGAAAATCAGCGAGGGTTTTGCCAGAAATTCAGCCAGTGTATCCTGTATCGACATTCTGACTTTTTTCCGTTCAATAGCTTTACTTGGAATTTTCACGGTTCTTTCCAAACCTATTGTTTTGTAATCCTTGATAAAAAAGAACAGGATTGCTATGATAAAACCAGGTATGGCAACTATTCCAAGTGCATGTCTCCATCCCCAATGGGCAGCAATAATTCCGCCAATAGCCACGCCTATAGCACTGCCAAGAGGTATTGAAGCATTCCACAGCCCCATCATCAACGACCTTTTTCCCTGTGGGTACAATGCCGACATCATGGCCGATCCACCCGGTGCGTATCCGGCTTCGCCAACGCCGACGACAGTTCTGGTAATAAACAGATGACGGAATGATTGCGAAAATGCACCCAAACCGGTGGCAATACTCCATAATACAGCCATCATGCCAATTGTTTTGCGGCGGCTCCAGCGATCGACCAGTATGGATATCGGAAATGTGAACAAGACAATTGACCAGTAAACTGCCGAAACCAACATACCGCATTGAGTATCAGTAAGGTTCCAGTCGGCTTTAAGGAAAGGGAATAAGGATGTGATCACCATACGGTCGATATAATCGAACATGTATAGCAGAAATAGGAGGATAAAGATATAGTTGGTGTATCCTTTTGAAAACAGGTAGCCTTCTGGTTTTTCCTTATTTTTCATAAAATGTAAGCTATTGGAAAAGAATTATTCCTGGATGAAGATTATTTCTCATGCCAAATATAAAAACTTTAATCTACAAATAAATATCATTGTAGAATGTTGTCAGTATTTTTTTTTAAATGAAAATTTGATACATGTTAGTATTTTATAAATTGTAGCTGACATTCATGAACATTAATTGTTTTCTCATTGTTTATGAGTGGAATCATAGTAAAGGATTTTTTTAAATACAAAGTCCTTTCAGAAGTGAAATCTGAAAATATGATTTTTGGTTTATTTACTGAATAATGCGAATCAAGAGCTGAATTCATGTCTTTATTGGGGCGTTAAACTCTTCCAGAGTTTAAAACTCTGGAAGAGTTCGCCTGCCAACTAATAAGTTACAATTTCAACCCTTGATTCGAATGAATAATGAAAGAACCGGAATAGGAAAATAGGAAATATATTTATGCAATCAAATATGAAACCACTAATTTTATGCAACAAAAACCAGAAAAGTATGAAACAAAAACTTTACGTATTAGCTATCATTAGCTTGGGATTATTTAGTATTCCCGCTATGGCTCAAAAAGCTTACACTGAAACAAGCGGAGAGCTTATTTTTAGCAATAGCCAGGCCTCATTTACCAAAGCATTCACTGACAAGTATCAAGGTGCCAGTCTGCAATCGAATAATGTGCGTTTTACCTTATTTTTTCATGTAGCTCAGTATCTGCATTATGATTTCAGTAATAATGTAGGGATGTTTTCCGGGCTTGGTATCCGTAATATTGGTATGATCACTGACGAAATTTTGCCACAGCAGGTTGCAGGAGGTGAGGATGCCTTTCCTTACGTGGAATATAAGTTAATACGAAGGCAATATACACTTGGCCTTCCGTTAGCACTTAAAATTGGAGCTTTTGATAAACATTTGTTTTTTTATGGCGGTGGTGAATATGAAATGGCGTTCCATTTTAAGCAAAAATACTGGACGGGCACTAATAATCGCGCCGGAACAAAAAGCAAGGATAAAGTGTGGTTTTCGAGCCAGACTCCAACTTTCCTTCCTTCTGTTTTTGGTGGAGTCCAGTTCCCTTATGGGTTAAATGTTAAATTCAAATATTACCTGACCGATTTCCTCAAGAGTGATTTTAAAGGAAATGGCAATGCGGTTGCAGGTTCAACTTTCGATATCAATGATCAGTCGAGGTACGAAGAGTCAAATATTTTCTATGTCGCACTTTCCTGGCAGTTTAATACAGGTGATATGATGGATAAGAAATAAATTTCTGTGTAATAGAAGTTTAGGCTTCGGTGGCATTACACCCGTAAAACTAAAAGCCGGTATTAATCCATTGGTTTTTTACCGGTTTTTTAATTCAAGATAGTTTTCGCTTTATTTTAATTCTTCCAGGTCAGTGGATGTCAATTACCTGATCTCGTTTCTGGAAAATAGCCCTGAACACAAAGTAAGAGATTGCTCCGGTTGGGATTGACAGGATTACCCAGGTAAAAATAGCATAAAGGTGAAAAATACCAATTGTCTTTATTCCGGAAATAATTCCGGGCTTAAAAGCAAGACTGATTTGTTCAATATTAATATGAATGGCTTGCTGCGATAAAATATACGCCCCGACTTGCATAAATGGAATAATAAGCAGTATTTGAAACAAAGCCATCGTCCATTGCACCGACTGGACAACAAGCAGATTTTGACGGAACAACATAGTAAGAAATAAGCTGAGTATAGTTGTTGCTCCTATTACAGGAAACAGACCGGCTATTATTCCGATAGTTATAGATAAGGCAAGCTTGTTGGCCGACAGGCCAGCTTCGGGTATTAAACGGAATGGGATCAGGACTTTTTGGGTAAAAGTGTCAATTATTTTGTGAGCCATGTGGTGTGCTTACTCGCTTTAAATTGCTGTCGCAAAGGTAGTAAAGAGTTATTTGGAAACTTCATTAAATTATTGTTGGTAACATGTTATTCACCAACTTTTACACAGTTATTTTACATTTCATCTGTATTTTTCGACAATTCGGTAACTCTTATTTTGAAAGTGACTGCTACTGCTACACTTTTGCAGCATAAAATTTATTTCACTAAAGATGAAGATGATGAAAGTTCTCCTGATACTTATTTTTGCATTTACCGGATGGATGGAGATATATTGCCAGACAAGCATTTCGGGGAAAGTAGCAGGTAATGAAGGCGCACTCCCCGGAGCGAATGTGTATATTGATGGAAGCTATGACGGAGCCTCAACCAACACAAACGGCGAATTCAGTTTTGTTACCACCAAAAAAGGAAAAGTGATACTCAAGGCTGAGTTTATGGGATATGAGCCATTCGCTAAAGAAATGGAACTGAGCGCATCAAATGTTAATATTGATATCCTGCTTGTTGAAGCTTTTAATAAACTGGATGCAGTTACTATAACCGCCGGTACTTTCGAAGCTGGTGATAAGAAACAGGCCGTAATACTGAGTTCGCTCGATATGGTTACTACAGCCGGAGCAAATGGCGATGTTTACGGCGCTTTGCAGAGTTTGCCGGGAACAACTACCAACGGAGAATCAGGGAAACTTTTCGTGAAAGGCGGTGATAGCGACGAATCACAGACCTTTATAGATGGCTCACTTGTATATGCGCCCTATAACTCGCCGGCACCAAATATTTCGACACGAGGAAGGTTTAACCCGTTTATGTTCAAAGGAACCATTTTCAGTACCGGCGGTTACTCAGCCGAATACGGCCAGGCTCTTTCTTCGGTTTTACTGCTCAA
Source organism: Bacteroidales bacterium (assembly GCA_038249705.1). Lineage (GTDB taxonomy): Bacteria > Bacteroidota > Bacteroidia > Bacteroidales > UBA4417 > UBA4417. Next base: position 25,978 of record JBBSDC010000017.1, read on the forward strand.
TACCAACGATATGCCGGCACAGGATCAGCTTGATATTTCTATATTATCGGTTGGCGCTGAACTGGCAGGTACAAAATTATGGAAATCGGGAGCCGTTACAGCAACCATTTCTTACAATAATCTGGAACCTTATATGCGCATTGCCCCGCAGAATTATAGCTGGATAAAATCGCCCGAATACGGTTCAGGAGCTATGAGTATCAGGCAAAAAACAGGGAAATCGGGTATGCTGAAATTATATTCAAGTTTTGGTGGTTCAGGATATATTCTTTCTGTCGAAGATATGAATTCGGAAAATAAATTTATTGATTACAACCTGCAAAATACCAACAGTTTTATAAATGCTTCGTGGCGCAGCAGCCTTGGTGCAAAATGGTCGGTAGCCACTGCAGCATCGTACACTAATAACTCGGATAAAGTGAAATTCGAAGGCAGTGCGTTTGAAAAGCAACTCATCGGAACGCATCTGAAAAGTGTGTTTTCGGATCAGATAACGGAAAAATTTACACTTAAATTCGGCGGTGAGCTCTTTGCAAAAGACTATAGCGAAGACTTTTATTCAGTAGCTGATACATTTTTAAATTCCTACAATAACACTATAGTTTCCGGATTTGCCGAAGCCGAACTATACGCTTCAAAGAAATTGGTTTTCCGCCTGGGAAGCCGCCTCGAATATGGCAATTACCTTGGTCGAACTACGGTTTCTCCCAGAATTTCGGCAGCATATAAGATTAACAGCTTTAGCCAGTTATCGGCAGCTTACGGCTGGTTTTACCAGGATCCTTCGGATGAATACCTTTTGTACACCAATGGATTGGACTACGAGAGAGCCGATCATTACACGCTCAGCTATCAGTTGTCAGAAAACAACCGCACTTTACGAACCGAAATTTACTATAAGGACTACAAAAATCTGGTGAAACTGAACGGAGATGCATTTTACCTGCCCGAAAACTATTCCAACGCAGGTGATGGCTATGCCAAAGGACTGGATATTTTCTGGCGCGATAAGAAAACCATTAAGTATGGCGATTACTGGATTTCCTATTCCTATATTGATACAAAAAGGGATTACAAAGATTTTCCGGTTAAAGCAATTCCTTCCTTTGCCAGCAAGCATAATTTTGCAGTTGTTTATAAACATTGGTTTGGTGGATTGCGTTCGCTGGCGGGTGTGAATTTAAAATATTCATCGCCGAGAGTTTATAACAATCCGAATTCAACAGTTTTCAATGGCGAAAAAATGTTGCCATACCGAAGTCTTGATATCAGCTGGAGCTTCCTATTCAGGCAGAATGTTATTTTTTACGGTGCCGTTACCAATGTGCTTGGATTCAAGCAGGAATACGGGAATAATTATGCAACTATTCCGGATGAAAACGGGGTGTATCGCTCGACACCGATTGTTTCGGAATCGGACCGTTTTTTTGTTGTAGCGTGTTTTATCACGCTTACGCAAAGAGGAGAGGAGAATCAGCTGGATAAGATTGAGTGAAGTTCCAAAACCCAAATTTCAAAACCCAAATCCCAAATTCTAAAATCCAAAATGGTAGACTTATTGGGTAAACCCCTTAGTGAAACTTAGTGCTCTTAGTGCTTTAGTGGTTAAAAAAAGCAAGGGTAAGAATTTTAAAAATAAAGTTAGAGTACTACGGAAGTGCCGCCGCTAACATCACAAATTTTACCCTGCACGAAGTCGAACGGCACAAATTACAAATTACAAATTACAAATCAAATAAACAACTAACAACCAATTCATTATGAAAAAGACCATTTTAACCATCGCAGTAGTTTTTCTGGCTATGATCAGTCAGGCCGGAAACCAGGAATTTTTGAAAGCCATGGGCGAAACCCTGGGCCAATACCAAACATGCAAAAATGTTGAGGATTTCCAATCGCTTGCCAATAAATTTGAGCGGATTGCCAATGCCGAAAAAGGAGAGTGGCTTCCACTTTACTACCATGCACACTGCTACATCCTGATGAGTTTCATGGAGCCAGCAGATGCAAAAAAGAAAGATGAATACCTTGACGTTGCCGAGAAATCAATTGAAAAAATTCTCATAATGGCTCCGGATGAAGCTGAAGTGTATGCGCTGCAAGGCTTTTTATATACGGGACGTCTTGTAGTAAATCCGATGGAGCGCGGGCAGAAATACAGTATGCTCTCAGGACAGGCATTGGGAAAAGCGCTGACAATGGAACCTGGAAATCCCCGGGCAAGTGTGCTTAAACTTCAAAATGAAATGGGTACCGCTCAGTTTTATGGCAACGATCCGGCTGAATATTGCAGCCAGGCATTTGAGCTCCTTGCCAGGTGGGATAACTATACACTAAAATCACCTATTTATCCTGCCTGGGGAAAAGATCAGGTTGAAGGGATTGTGGAGAGGTGCAAAGCGGGGAAGTAGATGTAAAGTGAATGGTCAAAAGACTTCAGCCCGGCTCTGCCAGCAACCAATGATTTGTAAATTATTGCAGCTGCATTGTTCAATTAATTAATTTTAACCCAAATAAACAGATATGAAATACATAAGGGACTTGATTAAACCACTCAGCATAGTGCAATACATCCTGATAAATATAGGTGCCAGCCTGCTTATTGTTGTAATATTTATGACAAGATATATTCATGACATTCGTGGATTCCTTTTTAGCACATTGTGGGCCTTTAGTATTTTCATTACTCAGTGGACCGGAGCTGTGCTGGTTAATCATCTTGTTGATCGCAAGATAAAATGGATGGAAAAACCTGTCTTACGCTCTTTATCAGGAATACTTTTTCTTGTAACTTACTCGGTGATAGCTTATACATTGGTTAATAACCTGATGTATTATATCAAATATGGCACTGGAATGTCAGGCGGATGGAGTATCATTGCCAGGTCGAGCATTTTTACTGTAATAATTTCGTTTAATATTTCCCTTATTTTCACAGCAATAGGTTTTTTTAGAGCCTGGAAAAGGTCGATAGAAAGAGAGGAAAAGCTAAAAGTTGAAATGCTGTCATATAAATACGAATCATTGCGAAACCAGATAAATCCTCATTTTCTCTTTAATAGTTTTAATGTACTCAGCGACCTTGTGTATGCCGATCAGGCGATGGCCGTTAAATTTATTAACCAACTCAGCGAGCTGTTCAGGTATGTACTTGATAGCAGGGATAAGGAACTTGTGCCCCTGAAAGACGAACTTGAATTTATGCACTCCTATATTTACCTGCTCAAAACCAGGTTTGAGGATAAAATCAATCTCTCAATTGATCTTAAAGCTGCCGATGATGAACTTATCGTGCCGATGTCTCTGCAAATGTTGGTCGAAAATGCTGTGAAACATAATGAGGTTTCAGAAGCGTTTCCCCTGCAAATCCGTATCCGTCGCAATGGTTTGTTTCTTGAAATAGAAAATTCGTTAAGAGTAAAGCTGGTAGGGGAGGATTCGAAAAATACCGGCTTGAAAAATATAATACAGCAATTCAGTTATTTTACTGATAACCTGCTAGAAGTGAAAAATGAAGATGGTAAATTCCTGGTTCGTGTTCCGATATTAAAAGCTTCAGAAAAATGAACGTACTGATCCTCGAAGATGAAACCCGTGCAGCTAATTACCTGGAAAGGCTAATCCGGAAAATTGCGCCTGAAATGACGGTTATGGCCAAAATTGAATCGGTGCGCGATGCAGTTCCATTCCTGGTGTCTCAAGGGAATATTGGGTTGATTTTCGCAGATGTTCAGCTTGCTGATGGCTTAAGTTTCGAAATTTTTAAACAGGTAACCATCCGATGCCCTATCATTTTTACAACTGCTTATGATCATTATGCTATCGAAGCTTTTAAAACCAATGGCATCGATTACCTGCTCAAGCCGATTGAAGAGGAACGGCTGCGGAAAGCAATCGACAAAATAAAATTTTTTTCGCCTGCTATTGCCCTGGAAAAATTGTTGTCGCTGGGAAATCCAGCTTCCGCCAAAACCTACAAATCGCGGTTTATGGTGAAAGTAGGCGATAAGATTAAAAGCATACCGGTTGAAGAAATCATGGCTTTTTACAGCCTCGAAAAAGCCACTTATCTCCATGCCAATTCTAACCGCGATTACTGCATCGATTACTCCATCGATCAGCTTGAAACACTCCTCGATCCCGCATTGTGTTTTCGAATAAGCAGGAAATATATCGTTTCCATTCAGGCTTGTACAAATATACTGGCATGGACTAACAGCCGCCTGCGTTTAAAAATTGATGGAATAGCTGACGATGATATTATAGTTGCCCGTGAAAGAGTGCAGGATTTTAAGGAGTGGCTGGACAGGTAGTTCTTTTAATAGGGGCAAGACTTTTTAAGCCGGGGTTTCACTTGGGTGAAGCCCAAACTTATTTAAAAATCAATCTTTCCCCTGAAAGCCACAGTTTTGTGATCATGATTAGTTCCTTCAAAATTGAACTGTAAGCCGTTTTGCGACCCACGAACTATACTTATTGCATCGCCGGGGAGGGTTTCTTTCATGAAGTTAACGGATAATTTTTTTGGATAGTGATTCTTGTGAAAATCAAAGGTAAAAGTATCCAACATCCAGTCAACGTAGCGGGTTGAAGTAACATGTTTATTCAGATCGAAATCGAAAAATCCAGACTGCACTTCAAAAGCATCCCCTGCGGCGTTTGCAGGAAGCCGCTCAGGCGATTCACTTAGCCCATGTTTATCATGAAGATGCACGAACATTTCTGCCTGAATGCCATCCAAAATTTTTGGTTTCTTAGTTTCAGTATCAATGGCAAGCCAGCCTGATGTTGCACGGGCAATTATATTCTGTTTCAGGTCGCGGATAATGAAATCCCGTGTGTAAAGCAGTCCTTCCACTGATTTTGGCCATGTTTCCACTATGGCTTCCTGATCCCAGTTTAAGGGTTGATATATTTCGACAGTTAACCGGCTAAGTACCCAAAATAGTTTTTGCTCTTTCAGGTTTTTAAATCCAAAACCAAGAGTTTCAGCCGAACTGATAGCTGATTGTATTAACAGATTAACCAGGGCGCCGAGTTTTAACCGCATATACATATCAGTATCGGCAGATGAAATTTTATAAGTTGAATAAAGGGTAAGATTGTTTTCGGAAAATTCTTTCATGTGGTAAACGGATATAGGAGGGTAAAAATACGAAAATGGATGATCCGGATTTTCAGTTCATCCGTTTATACTTGAATAAATAACATATTTTATTTTATCGGTTCAAATAACTATTGACTGTCATTACAACACATTCTGTCCGCCCCGCGTGATTCATTGCCATTCAACCTTCCAACAAAACTTTTCAATATCGGCAGCCAATAGTTTTTCAGCTCCTTCCCCAAACTATTGAAATGTTTTTATTGAACCAGGTTCAGTAGTATGTCGTAAGAGATAACCACACGATTTTCCTGCACAGAATTATTCGACGGCTTACTTCTACAAGCCAGGAAGCAGAATAAACTTAGAAATAGAACCAGTTTTAAATAAGTGCATCTGCTCCTTATTTTTAATTAAACACGGATTGAAAAGAATTGTTACAGATGAATTTCTACAATGTTAAGTTGCTGATTTAATGAGGCTAAAAACTGAGCAGCCGATATAACCGCTCCGCCTTTGCGGTATTTATTTTCTTCATGCGTAAAGTCAATAGCATTTCCATTGACGGTTATCTTTTTCGGACTGTAGTTTTCTTCCTTTACGGAATAAGTAAAAGTAATATCATGACCCATGAAATCCATAGATGCTGATAAACCATCCATCGAATAAGGAATTACAGGATCAATAATTACTTTACCAACTTCTGGCCGTAAACCAAGCAAACGAGAAATAACCAGGGTAATGTAAATTCCGGGTCCGCTGGAATATACCCGCCATCCGCCTCTGAGGGTGATTTTCCCGGTTTTGATTTCATCGTACCGCTCATCGGCTTCGTACCTGCTTTTGAATGCAACATCCGAACTGCTGTAATAACAGTTTGCCTGGCGAATGTCGCCACATGGTACAACATCGCGGTAACCCACAGGATTTGCCTGGCGGAGTGCTTTTACAAATGCATCTGCATTGCCTGTAATGGCCTGCGATTCAGCATAGCGGATATGCTCGTGTACGTACATGAGGCCTATTTCGCGGCCAAAGTGGGTGGCGCTTTCGGCACGTTGAAAAATAGTCTGAATTCCACCTTTGTATTTTAAGGGGCGATCCATCAGGCGCGCTCCATCAGGTCCTTTGAGGTGTTTCTCAGTAAGTTGCAGATGGTGCTTAGCCTGTTCTTTTGTAAAAATGCCACTTATAACACCGCGATCCATCGGCAGAATGCTGTAATGTATCCCGGTGATGGTATCGCTGGGATGCAATAAAACACTTATGCTTCCATCTTTTTCAAGCAGGCCGTATCCGGCAACAACTCCATCTTTTACAAGGTGTTTATTGAAATCGGATTTGATTTGTGAGCAGATTTTATCCAGTTCTTTTGCCTTTTTGGTATTACCGGTTTGCAAATAAACATTTTTGTACTCATTAAAAGCCTGGAAATTCATTTCTACAGTCCAGCTCGAAATCATACGTTCGGCCAATTCCTTGCTAACGGGTTGAAGCGAATCGTTCCAGTCGCCGCCGCCAAAAGGCACCAGAGCAGTGCCTGGAATATAGGAATCTACAATCATCTTCACAAGCCTGTCGAGGTGCTCACTTAACGGTGTTTTTTCGGCAAAGGCAACTCCTTTTTTATGATAATAAGGCAGAATTTCATCCATGAATTTCACATCGCCGGTAACTTTAATATAGCTGCTCAGCGCGATAATACACCAGTAATAAACATCGCCATGGCAGTCGCCGGCGCGGATAGTGAAATAGCTGTCGAACATCCACCATTGAGGCCAGTCGCCAATTGTATTTTGATTGGAGAAGATGATACGAAGCACTTTTTTGGATTCATCAAACTTTTGAAGATTCAGCAACAGGTCGAAAGGCCCCTGCGAAACATCACGTGTTCCCCATGCGGCGCCACCAAATTGTTCCAGTCCATGTGGCGTAAGAAAGTGAGTAACAGCGTTCATGCAAAACCAGGGTAAAATTTCCTGAATAGCTGCCGAATCTTCATCCTTTCCTTTCAGTGTTAGGTTTAAGCTCATATCATTTAAACCTGATTGGGCATCAATACAATCTAAAGCAAATTGATTATCAGCATTTTTAAAGCTTTCAATTTCTACCGGGGTGCACACTTCACCAACAAAACTCATGGAAAAACGATCTGTTCTTTTTATGTTGAAAGTGAAAAAGGAGTCGCTGCGGCTTTTAAAATCCCAATAAAGTGCCTCATCGCCATGAGATTCGTACTTCGAATTGCTATTCACTACCATCCGGAATTGTGCCTGTGGAAATTTATCAGCGATCATACTTCCCGGCTTTGGTTTAGCTACATACTCTCCGCTGCTGTTTCCTGGAACAACCTTCCATCCATTGCTTTCGTCAAACTGGTTCGTGATGAGCAACTTTACATTTTTACCGCTGATAACTTTGAAATCGAGGTTCACTCTGGGTGAAGTTTTCGAAGTCCAGGTGCGAACTTGAAAGATGGTTGAGCCGGATTTGTATATCCAGCGGCAATGGTTCAATCCCATTTCGAAAGAAGAAGGAACACCAAGTAAAAATACATGGTCTTCAATATTAACAAATATTCTTTGTCCGGTTTCAGGTGAATCATTAAACTGGCTGGCACAAACTGAGAGCAAAATATTAAAATTGGTATTGCCTTGAGTGAGGTGTGAATTGAAGACACCGCCAGCAAAACAGGTAGTTGAAACAATATTCTCATCGGCTTTATAACCAGCCTGAGCTTGCAGGATATGACCGTGTGGCCGGTCGGTCATAATTTCCTTGGCACGCAGCACCACATGGTTGTTCTGGTTGCAAAAAAATGATAATAGTTGCCCGTTTTCTGTTTCAGTATGGCGTCTTTCTGTGCCGAAAAATAGGTCAAGTTCCTGGTTGGTAAGATCATCGACAGGTAATAAACCTGATCTGCTAAAGAGATTATTATCCTGAATAAAGAATTTATCCTGATTCGGTATAGAATCTTTGTCCTGAAATTCAAGTAGCAGTTTTGATATTTGTTGCAAATCTTGCTTTGAAGTAGCTTCGGGATGGTCGGGGAGGTATGAAGCCACAAATACACTCTGATGCAACTTGTTTTCAGTAAGGATAAACGGTTTTTCCTGCAAAGCAACCATCGATAACTCTCCGGCATATTCGCCACCAAGTGTTCTTGCTTTAAGGCCTTCGGGGATTCCTGTTTCGCGGAACGTTTTACCCAGAAACTGCATTCCATCCGTACTTGCTGATGCTGCCGAATTTTTACATGCAAGCATAAGCCAGGGATTGCCTGTCGATTCTTTGGTATTCTGACGGCAGCAAACCACGGAGCCATACCTATTGTGTTTCAAAACAAGCCGTTCAATATACTGACTGACATAATATTCGTTCACCAAACTGTTTGTTATAGGTTTTAATCCTACATCCTGAACAAAAACCAAATCAAGCTCAACAAGATTGTGGACAGTATTTTTAATAGAAACGCTCCACTGCCAGCTCATGCTTTTCGGCGAAAGCCTCAGCTCACACGCATATTGAAGGCCTTCCCACGTTCCTTTGGCATAAAAAGCATCATCCTTTAAATGGAAAGTGCTTTCGCTTTCAGGACCCAGAAGTGCTATGAATTGGAGAGGATTTGTCCTTTTTCGCAGATAAATATTTGCTCCCGATTTTGAATACAAGGTCGAAGCTTTGAGGCTAATCCGGATGGGATCAACTTCAATATGCTTAACTGAACCATTCTCAAGGAATTCGAAGGAGAGGCCGGAGGGATTTTTTATATTCATTTGGAAACTGTTTAAAATTAGATGACAGCGTTTTGTAGCTCAATTCTGTTTGTTTGAATTTCAATTGCCGGATATCGAATCCCGCTGCCGGATATTGATCTTCGTAACCGGATATCAATTCCCGTTGGCGAATATCAATTTGGCAGATATTGAATTCCCGTTGCCGGATATCAATTCCCGTTGGCGAATATCAATTTGGCAGATATTGAATTCCCGTTGCCGGATATTGATCTTCGTAGCAGGATATCAATTCCCGTTGGAGGATATCAATTCCCGTTGGCTTAAGCCAACGGGAAAGCATAAAATAATCGCGGCAATAGAAATCCGGAGTATACCTTATATTGTAATCACTGATTCAACCTACTTTATTGATTCTGATGTTTAGAATCATTTCACTCCTGTGCTTGTGGCTGTAGATAAAAGCGACCCGTTTTTCATCGCGGAGTATCCTAACATCATCACCATCCATAGTAGCGGAATTGAATTGATTTACACCCGGGCCTTCGAAAACTATTTCACCTCCCAGGTCGCGATCACCATATAAGGTAATTTCTATCTGATCATCAACTGCTTTAATATCCAGAATATCAGAAGTGCTGTGCAGAATCGATAACCCGGCAGTAATTTTCATGCAAACAGGACTCAGTATGCCATATAAAGCAGGCCAAAGCATTTCTCCGTGCCCGTATGGAATAGTTATAGTTTCTCCGGTTTCGGGATGGGTATAGGTGATTTTGCCGGTTTGTTCCTCGTTGTAGTAATTTGCAACGAAAAGTACTGCTGAGTTGTCGCTCGTAAAGCGTTCGCGAACAGCAATATTTTCATTGTTGGTTGAAGCTTGCCTGAGTTTCGCCCCAGAAGCATTCAGAAGCGCTTCATACACAGGTTTATGTGCTTCGGTGTCGAAGCCAATCCAGGTTCCAAGATGGATTATTGTGCCGTTTCCGATATATTTCCTGAAACCACATGCTGTTCCGTTTAGAGTACGGGCAATAACATCAGCCCCTACCAGTGATTCTTCCGAATAAACAATCAGCGGATTGGCGCACTTGATATCTTTCAGATCGTAAATATCAATCAAAGGAGAATCAATAATTTCCTTTCTGGATGGTTTTATCGCCAAGGCATCGCGAATAATGGTACACGATTTTTGCGACATTTCGCGATCAGGCAGGTATGGGAAAATAACGAGATTTCCACCGATTGAAGCATAATTAACAATTTTTTGTTGTGCTCCTGCATTCATTTCATCTGTACTGAATGCCCAGACTTGCCTGTATTTGCTCAATGTTGTGTCAGCAACTGTATTCAGATCCATCATATCGTAATCGATATTGAGAACCTGCAAAACCTTTAATAAACCATCGAAATAGGCTGGCCGACGAATGGCTGAAGCGGTGAACTGAAGTTTACACGCCCCGTCAACAGGTCGTTCCAGCTCCGACGCATAATAAGGCGGATAAAAAAGTACACAAACTTCAGCCTTACGCTTTGAATCCACAATAAGGCTTTCGGAGGTTTTGATGATTTTATTCATACGCTTTACCAGCGGGAAAGCACTTGTTCGCTCGCCTTCCGGAGTAAGCGGATTGAACCAGTAAAAGGTTGATCCCGAATGCCCTGTGTGCCTGGTATTTCGTCCCTGCGAAAACATATAGTAGTTCCAGCCGGTAAGGCCGTTGGCAACGCTTGCTTTATAAAAAAGTTCCATTTCACGCGGATTTGTAACCACATGATATTCGCGTGAGCCACTCTGGAATTCAGCGGCAAACAGCGGTTTGCTGCCTTGCATGGCATAGGTGATGTCATTTATTATCCGGTCGTCGTGCATATTGCGGTACGACAGGAATTCCGGAATATGATCAACTCCGAAAATGATCTCGCTCTTATCGAGAAACAAATCTTCGTACATCGTAATGTTGACAGGGAATTCGTAGCCGCTTCCATAAATCCAGCCCGGAAGATTGTGATACAAAGGAACACTAACTCCTCTTTCCCTTGCCATAGCGGTAAGCATTCTCAGGTAATCGCCGTAATATGTACGCCAGAAATTATGCCATTCATGATCACGGCCACGGTCACCTTTTGAAGCATACGGTAGCTTTCCGTCGGGAGGAAGTTCAACATGGGCAAAGTCAGGGTAAGCGGTTCTCCAAAGACTGTTAAGTTCCTGAATTCCACTAAATTTCTTCTTTAAATATGCAATAAAACGATCTTTCACTGCTTCACAATAATCAGCCTGGTGAGCTAACCATGAGAAAACTCCGATCTCATTGCATATCTGCATCATAATGATAGGCCCGCCATTGGATAGCTGACGTTCACTGATAAAAGGCATTATTTTATCGTACCAAAGAGTTACTTTTTCCAGGTATTTTTCATTAAAAAGACTTACGCCATCGCTTGCTACAATGCCGCCTTTGCTGTTACGCATTTTTACTTCACTGCCATATTGATCCATAAACCAATCGGGCAAACCGGCACCGCGGTATTCTGCCAGGATAAATGGTCCCGGTTTTACGATGCAATGCAATCCGTGAGCCTGGCAACTTTCAATCCAGCCTTTAAGATCATGTTCAGGACATGATGCTCCATCAAAATCAAAAACTCCCTCAACTGACTCGTGGAATGCCCATGGAACGTATGAGCTTACGGTAGTCAGGCCCGCTTCTACGGCAGCATCCAGGTGTTTGTCCCACAGTTCGCGCTTTATTCTGAAATAATGTATCTCTCCCGAATTGAGAAACACTTTTTTGTCGTTGAGGTAGAAGTTATTTTCTTTGATGGTGAAGGTCATGGGGGTATGTTTATTTTTAAGAGTTCAATTTTTGGTTTTTGGTTGACCCCTACTGAATCCTCCCCGCTTGGGAGGACTTGAGATGTTTGCGACTTTGCAGGTTTACAGGACTATTTTCTATTTTTCTATGTTTCTGATTCCGGCACCCTGCATACTCTAAAGCGATGGATTCAAAGAATTGTCCTCTTTTGCAAGTTCTGCATTTCTCTGTTTTAACAGGTCTTTGATTTCGTGTGACCGTTTTTCGGTTAGCGTGTACCTGAGGATAAAGAAAATGGAGAAAATACTCAATAACATGGGTAGCCCGATTTCAACCACCCGCATCATCAGCAGTGTGTAAGGCGATTGTATGGTGAGTTGAACGGTTTCAGTCTCAACTTTACCCAGTGCAGCATCTAGACTATTTAAAGACTGGTTTGTGCTTAAATTGGCCAGTTTTTTATCAATACCAATGCTGTTTTGTATAATCTTTGCATAGTGGTCCCTGCTTTTATCCGATTCCAGCGATTTGCCTTCCAGATGCGACAGAAGTTCAAATGAATTCAACCTCGCTTTTTCAAGTTTTGGCTGAAGTATTAAAGGGATAGCTGCATTAACAATAGTTTTAGTCAATGAGTCAGGCGATTGAATGCTGATATTTCCTAATTGCACCTGTAGTTTCTCCAATTCACTTATCGTTGATTTTGTAGATATGATTACCTCCGACAACTTGTTTTTCCGCTGACTTTTGTATTCAGCAACCTTTTGATAGGTTTCGTCCTGCTTTTTTACTGATTCTTTTTCCAGGACTTTCACATATAGTTTTGACTCGTCGATTGCTTCGGTAATCTGTTTTTTTGTGTTTTGAAGCAAGGTTGTATTTTTTCCGGACAAGCCCTGATCGCCCTGCCAGTATTTGATATCACTCCTTATTTCCCTGATGTTTCCCTGCAAGCTATCCACTTTTGTAACCTGTGTTTCATCGAAAAGGGTAAACACGATCAGCGCGCCGGCGATTAAACTGGCGAGTGCGGTTCCCATTTTAATAAACCACCAGAAAACGGAATAAAAACTCCCTTCGGAGCGATGCCCCGTTTTCAATTCATCTTCATCACAGATGTCGCCAACCATGGATGATCCAAGTGTAAAGAAAAACAACATACCCGCTGAAAGCAGAACGGTAGGAATAAGCACCAGGTAAGGATAGGTTGGATTGTAGCAAACAATTTTGGAGGCCTGTGCCAAAACCATAAGAATAATTGCAATGGTGAGGGTTTTGCGTTTACCCAATCTCGGGCTTATCCAGTTGAGTGGAAAAACGGCCAGAACACCGGTTATAGCCCAAACAGTACCATTGATTCCGAGCAGTGTGGCCCCGGCAACTTTGTCGCCACCATAAATATAAAATATAGGAATGTATGACCCCAGCAAACTTACAAAATTAAAACCCATTGCCAGTGTGAAAATGGTCAGCGTAAGCATGATAAAGTTCCTGTTGTTGGCAGTGCGTTTCATGTCGGTCCAGAAAGGTGTTTTTTTCTGCGTTTCCGCTACTTTTTTAAATCCGGGTTCGCGCAATTTTAAAAACCACCAGAAGGAAAGCGGAATCAAAACCGCTGCAATAAGTATCGAAACATAACGCATTCCATCCATTTCGTTGCCTCCCGGCCCTTTGAAAATTTCCATGCTTGCGAGAGCAAACAGCCAGGGTGTGCTCATGGCAAAAAGGTTACCAACGAAGCTTTTGGCACTGAATAAACGAGTCCGTTCGTGATAATCTGTTGTCATTTCCATACCTAAAGCTCCGTGAGGAATTTCGAATATATTCACGGCAGTGAAAAAGATCAGCAGGGAAATAAGAATATAAATAAGCTGAAACGCCTGGAAGCCGGAATCAGTCGGGAACCAACTATGTACCAGTTCCCCTTTTGGAATCCACCAGATAACAACGAACGAGACCGCTACGGCAATTCCTCCAAGTAGAAGGAACGGACGCCGCCGGCCCCAGCGTGTGCGTGTATTATCCGAAAGGTGACCAATTATAGGATCTGACAGCGCATCCCACAAACGGGGGACAATCAAAATTGCTCCCAGCCAGAAAGCACTCAGTCCCAGGCTGATATTGCCCATTAATCCTACGAGTATCCCCGCTACGTTGAAGAGAGCGATAGGAATTATGCCACCGGCTCCATAAGCAGCCAACTGTGAAAATTGTATTTTGTCCTCTGCTTTTGTGCTTCTGTCCACCGTAATTTCTTCTTCCATCTTAAATTTTATTAATTGAAAGTTAGTAATAAATAACCACTTCTGCCGGAATCACCTTAACAGAAATCTCTTTTTCATTAAACTCTTTTATCTCCGATCCATTCACAGTCACTTTTGCAGGAAGCTTTGACCCATTAAAGTTTTTAATTTTCATGCCGTTTGCCGGAAGGTTTAAATCACCGGTAATCGAGAAGCGATAGTTGCCGCTTTCCTTTTTTATTGAAAAAGAAATCTCCCCGTAATAGGTCGGCAGATTTTCAACTGACATTCCCCGGGGAGCATCAATCCAATCCTGGTAGAGTGCCGAAGCCAGAACAAGCGATTGATCATACTCATTTTCATATACAAACATGGAGCGGATTGCATTTATAAAATCGCTGCCAACCCAGGTGTGTGGCATATCTCCGATAAAACCAGGAAAGCGGGGGTTTTTCCACACCACTTCGGCCCAGTGGTTCCAGCCTTGCGGATGTTGATCTTTCAGGAAAAAATCAATCAGTTCATGCGCTCTTTCCGGCTGATCCAGAATAATAAAGGAACCGATAAGGCGGTTTTCGTAAGGAGTGTAGTTGATCCAATCCAGTTTCCCGTCCCTGCGGTTTTTAAAAAACTCGTAATACTTGTCAAAAGTGTTATAAACCTGAGGTTTTGGTAGGTTTTTCAGCTCATTGCAGGGCGTTAAAGCTATGGTGGTTGAAGTAGCATCAAAGTCACCCAGTTCAACGCAACCGGGAATATAATCGATATTTCGCGTTTTCATTGCGAGTTGCAATGAGTTGTAAAGATTATCTTTAAACGTATCGCGGACTTTTGAAATTCTCTCGTAATTTTCAGTTTCTCCAAGTATTTTCTGAATCTCGGCAGCATCTTTTAAACCTTTCATGGTAAAGAAATTATCCCAGTAGGAATGCATCGGTTTAGCCGAATATCCTTCGTGGCTGATTGATTCAGGAACAAGGCCATAATAAGCACGAATGCTATCGTTCCCGTTTTTATAATGATCTGTCGAACGCTCAGCAACCAAAGTTTCGATGTATTCAACGGCCTTTAAAACATTACTGTTCTTTGCTTTCAGGAAAGTTGTGTCGTGGGTGAAATTAAAGTATTCGCGGATCAGGTATATCAGTTCGCCGTGGCTGTCATGTTCAGGAACCGGATCAGGACCTCTAAAATCAACTACGCAGGGAACTTTGCCATTTTCGTATTGATGAGAAGCGTACCAGTCGATAAAATCTTTCACTTCCTGAACGATACCTGATTTTAAAAGTGCGGATGAAGTTAAAGCGCCGTCGCGTATCCAGCTTCGTTCGTACGAGCGGGAGCCGGGTTGAATGCCTGCTTTGTCCCTGTTGACTAAAATATATCCCAGGTTTGATTTATATGTGTTAACAATCCTGTCGGCCGAGGGCGGCAAATTGAATTTAATATGCTCAACTTTCGCTTTCCAGTAATCATTGGATTTGGCGAATTCGGCTGAAATATCAGTATTGACAGCTTTTTCGGCTGGTAAATATGTACCATAAAAAGGAACTGCTGCAAACAATTCGGTGCTCTCGTCCGGATTAAGGTGCAAAACATACTTAACTACACCATCGGCCAAACCGCTTTGATCAACAGCTGATTTACTGACTGGCATTATTCCGTTACGGATCAATTCAACAATATTTCCTTCATCAGGAACACTTGCACCAAAG
>JBBSDC010000018.1:0-41198 GCA_038249705.1 Bacteroidales bacterium
ATAAATACTGCTTGGGCAGCAGTCAAGGAATAATAAAGATAAAACCGGATAAATGGCATAACTGACCTATACCATACGCCTGTGGCTTGCGCTTATGACCGACTGGAAGGAGATGCGCACACAAATACCGCTTATAACTCAGATGGCTTGTTTACCTGGCTCGTCACTTGTAGAACTGACTTGTACTTACTTGTAAAACGGCTTGTGCTTACTTGTAGAACTGTAAGTGGGTGGGTTTTAGCAGCTGACAATGAGGTAAGCAGGTACTTGTGGCGAAGCGACTGTAGCCTGGCCGGACGCTGTGGCGTTGATTTTTGTGTGTGAGCAAGCGTCTGGCCGGGCAAAGGAGCGGGTATATGTGGTGGCAAAGTACCTGGTTGCCGAAATTGTTTGCTGCTGTGGGAGCGGTGAAGGTAATGAAATGAACGGACGAACGGAAAGACGAATGAAGCGGAGTGTAATGGAACGAAAAGAAGGCTGGCTGGTGAAGCATTTTTGAATACTGCGGATGCGAAGAATGAACATCTGCGGTATTATGCGTGGGAACGAGGTACGAGTGACCGAACCTGCCAGACTGAATGAAGTGAAAGGAATGAAGCGTAATGAGGATTGAAGAGAGGTAGTGAATGAATTGCCTGCAACCGCGTAGGAAGTGGGTAGGTGTGGGCAGGTAAGCAGGCAGTGGCTACTTGGCTTTAGCCCTTGTACATAATGTGCTTATGGGCTTTCTACCAAGACCATAAGCGCACATTATGTAAAGTAGCTCGTGCGTGGTGAAGGCAAGGTTTTTCCTGGCGCGGCTCGCTGTATTTGCTTTTCTGCAAATACCGTGACAGGAAAACCGCAGCCGGAACCATCCACCACTGACTGCGTGTGTTGGTCAATGATAGGGAAAATATAGATTTTGGTTTTATTTCAAACTTTCTTACTGATCACTCGTAGGAAAGCACAAGTTGATAGTTTTTTTTCAAAAAAGATACAATAACAATATTGCTTCCTTTATCAGGAAAGAAAGCAATAGCATCCGTTGATTTCTCCATATCCATATCAATGAACCACATAGCAACATTGAAGCATAGTTTTCACATAGTACTCAAATTTGGAAAGGAGATTAATTGAAATCTTTCCTATATGAATTATTATGTGTTTAATGTGCCAATGTGGTTCACTTGATTAAAAAGGATAAGCTGCTAGTCTAATAATGTAGTTTATGCAAGGAACCATGATTCGCTCTCAGAGTTTGCATTTGGTCGTAACAGGTTTTTACATCACCTGTCATATACTGCTGCAAGTTGTAATGCATCATGCTTTGGTACATTAAACTGTCGGTGTGGTGGTAATTATGCGTTGGATTCAAATTACTCTGATATTCAATAGAATCCATCATATTCATTTCGCCGTCAAATTCACCGTGCATGTTCATGTGACCTGTTTCATGACCACTGACATGCTGAGTGTACATTTCATGATTATACTCGTAGAAGTGAACCGAATACAGGCTATCACACTGGTGATAAATTTTTTCCTGAGCAAAGCACAGAGTATGTCCATTTGCCGGGGTTTTATGTATTTCGATCATCGTATTGGTTGCATCTGTGGATTTCTTCAAATCAAGCTGGAGATTATCCTGAGCAACAGTTGATGGATTGTCGTTGTTTTTTGAACAGGAAGCTGTAAACAGCATACCTGTGGCAATTAATGCCAGAATTAATTTATTCATAAGAAGTTTATTTGAGATGTAAGTATTAAGGTTTGAATTTTGCAGACAGGAGTTGTTATAGCTGATGGAAATCAGCGAGAACAAATTAGCTAAGAGGACAAACCGGTGGTCGAAAGACCTGGTGAAGATTAATTTGTTTAATCCCGGAAGTATGATGGGAAATGTAATTTATCCAGAAAGAATCCGGAGTGAATTTTGACATTATAGTAGTTGAAACAACTGGTTTTCCACAACAATTGCAGTGGCAAAACGGAGAACAGGTGCAAGGATTTTCGTTACAATTTTTCTGGTGTGAGCTATTTACTGCAACTGAGTTTGAAGCTGTGCTCAGGTAATCATTGCATGTGTCATATGACAATGTAAAGATGTACATTCCGAGTATTAAATACCACAGCTTCATTTTACAAAAGTACTTGTTTATATATGAGATAACGCAAATGACTAAAATTATTATGGCTATTTGTGTATTTAAAAGCGTTTTAAATTGTGTAAACAATTAGTTAATCTCCTTCACAATGATCATCGCAGCAGCATTCCTTTCCCTGAGCTTTCTCAAAAGCTTCTTTGCCTTCGGTAATGGAAAAATAAATTAAGCCTACTGCACCCAGCACATCAGCATAAGCGAAACCTGTAAGTTCGTAAATCAGACTTGATACAAGCAAAACGATAGACATATACACACAGACTTTGGTACAATTGGCATCAGCAATAATAGGTGCGGAATTTAGCTGCCGGCCAACTTTCTTTTTGGCATTCATAAGCCAAACCATTACAGCAATTGAAACCAGAGATATTACAACTCCCCAAAGCGTAGTTTCGGGTTTGTGGTGGTTGATTAAGTTAACTACAATGCCAGCCAGTAAACCTACTGATAGCAAGTAGAATGAGGTTCCGGTTATTTGGAGGGCTTTAATCTCGAAGTTACTTTTAGGACTATCAGGGTTTTGTTTGATGCGCATGATCATGATTGCAATACCAATGCCCGACATTACTTCGATAAAACTATCGACACCAAAACCAAAAAGTGCAAGGGTTTCATCCTGAACACCAAACCATATTGAAACAAGCCCTTCGATGATGTTATAGGCTATCGTAAATATAGCCAGATTTGCTGCAATTTTATATAGATTCTTTTCCATTTGATTTTAATTTTAAATTCAGTGTAAACTATTCATGTGTATGCCTGTGATGCAGATCCGGGTAATGCGGATGTTCATGAGCTAAAGGGTTGTGTGTATGAGCATGAGAATGCCATTTGCCTGCCGGAATTGATTTATCATCATGTTCATGGTTGTGATGTCCATCGGCGTGTTGATGGAAATGGATGTGCTCCATTGCCACATGCGTATGCAAATGTTTATGCTTCAATATATATGTTACTATAACAGCGAGTGCCAAAAGGACAATAGAAATGACATGAACCCATTGAAATGATTCATGATAGAATATGTATGACAGTACCACTCCCCAAAGTGGCGCAGTAGAAAACAGTATCTGTCCCCTGGTAGCTCCGAGATTTTGTGCCGAGGTTACATAAAGCATGATGCTGAATCCGTAAGAGAATATACCTACTAATAAAGCGGGACCAACATTGCCAGGCGTTAAAGGTTGAGTGGCAATAAGGCACCCTATGAGCAGGTTAACAGAACCGGCTACTATGCCTTTCAGGAAGGTAACTGATTGAGGAGAAGCACCATCTGTAAGAGCTGTTAAATGGTTGTCGACAGCCCAGGAGATACACGCAGCTGTAATCAGCAATGCTGAAATTATACCGCTTGAACCTTCACCTAAAGTAGTAACAATACCGGCTATAATCGTTAAACCAACTCCTATCCATGTATTTCTGTCGAGAGTGTCCTTAAAGATAAGAACTCCTAAAATAGCTGTAGCCACCAGTTCCATGTTTAACCAAATAGAAACCGATGCTGCATAAGCTGTTTTTAACCCAGCCAATAAAAGTACCGGTCCCAGGAAGCCACCGAAAAAGATAATTCCAATAGTTTTAGCCCTGCTTCCTTTTTGAAATAAGAGTTTAAGGTTGCTGTTTTTTCGAAAAATGTAAGGAAACATTGCTGTGGCTGCTCCAAGATAGAGCAAACCGGCCAACTGGAATGAATTTAACCCATCTAACAGCAGTTTACTAAAAGGTGTGGCAATACCGAAAAGAAACCCTGAAAGCAGGCCAGTTATTATTGCAAATCGTTTCATTTTACTGCATTATCCGATATGTTTCAAAATTAGCTATTTCTTCACCATTCAAAGAAGAGTTTCACTTATTTGAAAGCGGTTATATTGATTCTAAACTATATCCATCTGCGTACTTTTTGGCAATAAGCATTATAAGGTTTTCCATGTTTTTTAGCCAAAAACTCTTCTTCAAGGTGAACCTGTATTTGAAAAATCCAGATTGAAGATACTAATACAAGCAAGGTAATAGCATTAGGAAGTACCAGGAACAGACCTGCAAGGGTAATGAGCATACCCAAAAATACAGGATTGCGGGAAACAGAAAACAGACCTTTGGTTTTTAGTTCAGTTTTTGTGGTAAGGTCAATGCCTATACGCCACGAGTTGCTCATCTGCACCTGGGCAATTACTATCCAAATAAGTGCCAGATGAATAAGTATAAATCCGGTGTATTTTAGAATTGATATTTCGAGCCATTTAACAGGTATAAAGTATTGGTAAACAATAGGGAAAAGATTAGCCAAAACTATAAAAAACACCAGGAAGTTGATTAAGGTTAATACTTTTCTAATGTAATCCTGTAAAGAATCAGTGTTATTGAATACATAAGCATTGATACCGGTTTTGCGTTTTACCCTTATTGTTGGTAATATAAACACAATCATGAAATACAGGAAAACAAACACTACGATATATATTTTCTCAAGCATATAATCTGATTTTAGCATTAATTACAATTTGTTTCACAATCATTAATTTCATCACCATATTCAACCTGAATGGTGGTATGTTCGATTTCAAACTGTTCGTGTAACTGGCGCTGAATGTTAGTAACAAAATTAACATCAGTTTGAGTGTTTGTTACTAAATGTGCTGAAAGTGCGGCATCAGTGGTACTCAATGCCCAAATGTGAAGGTCGTGCAGGTTTGAAACTTCGGGTAAACTTTTCAGATAATTCTGCACAGCTTCAATATTTACATTTTCGGGTACAGCATCGAGAGCCAGGTTGACAGAATCGATAAGCAGATGGTAGGAGCTGTATAGAATAACGATTATAATAACGATTGACACTACCGAATCGACCCACACCAGACCGGTAAAAGCAATTATAATACCTGCTACAACTACGCCTAAGGATACGAGTGCATCAGCGAAGAAATGAACAAAGGCAGAGCGAATGTTCAAATCGTGCTTTTTGCCTTTCATAAAAAGCCATGCAGTGAATCCGTTTACAAAAATACCAATAGCAGCTACTACGATAACGCTGTTTGCATTTACCTGAGCTGGTTTACTGAAACGATCGATGGTTTCCCATACAATAAATGAAACAGCTACCACAAGTATAATGGTATTGAGCAACGCAATAAGGATAGTTGAACGACGAAGCCCATACGTGTATTGCAAGGTAGGTTTACGCTGAGATAAAAGTACCGCAATCCACGAAAAAGCCAGGGCGAGAACATCGCCCAGGTTGTGCCCCGCATCGGCAATTAAAGCCATTGAGTTTGATAAAAAACCATAGAACGCTTCGATGATTATGAATGCGATATTTATGGCAATTCCGATTTTAAAGGCCGTACCTAAATTCAAATCGGGAGTATGTGAATGATTGTGTTCCATAAATGGTTAAAGATATTTCTTGATTTTTGAATAAGCAGACTACTCTTTATTTAGAATAGCCTGCTATTAACTTATTTCAATTCACTTATAGACCCTATTTAATTCAATCCCTGACGATACGACAACTATGACACCAGTGCCCTTGCTTAATATTTTCGGGTGTTGATTCAAACTGGTGATTGTTTCTGCAGAGCCAACGTATTTTTGACTTGCAATTATAATATGATGTTGAAAGGCACTTTCCGCCATGTACTTCTGCTAATTGATGCATTGCTTTCATTCCAAGAGGTTGGTTGCCCGCACAAACCGGGCACCAACTCTTGCGAACTTTTATGCTAAAAGGGGTTGCAGTCCATTGATGCCCCATTTGGCACTGCCAGAGAAGTTTTCCTTTATTGTTGGAATATTTCTGTGACAAGCATTTTCCACCTTTTTTCTTTGCAATTTCCTGCAATTCAGAAATCGGTTCCATAGCACTTAAATTACTGCTCTTAAATTTCCAATCCCGTTTTTACCCGGAAAACCTTGTGCAAATCTGACACATAAATAAGACCATCGCCGGGATTTCCTGTACGTCCATTTTCGGAAATAATGCTTACGATTTTTTCGACTTCAGAATCATTGCACACCACAATTATTACAGCCACTTCGCTGTCAGTAATTGAAAAACGCATTGAAAGTGATGAATCGACACTGCTAAAGTTACCTGTACCTTCGGCCATTGTAACTGTTAAATTGTTAAAACCAGCCTCAAGCAATTGGCTCAAGACATCATTCGCCTTAAAAGGCTTTACTATTGCTTTTACTTCTTTCATACTTTTTAAGTTTTTTACGGTTTAACAAGCCATTTCACCGGCATTTTTCTTAGCTGAAAGCAGGTTGTAAGCACCTTTTACAACTACTTTAGCCGTTTTAAAGTCAAAACCTTCGGGTAATATGATTTCGGTAAAGCCTTTGTCAGAAACTCCTTTTTGCACTTGTATCATACGGTATTCAGTAAAAGGTTTGCCATCTTCAACCTTGTTTTTTTCGAAAACAAAAATGTAGTTTTTCTCATCGAAACTGGTAAGAGCTTCATCAGGCACAGCTGTTACCTGTTTTGAGGATGCTTCAATTTCAGCATTTACATACATACCAGGCAGCACGTTTTTGCATTTACCGGATACAGTAGCATATACTTTGTAGGTTTTATCATCACTAATTGATTTGCCTGTCTGATAAATTACAGCATCGTGTTGCTCGGTTTCGTTGTTAATATAAAACCTGATTTTTTGGCCGGCTAAGGCTCTATCAGCATCTTTTTCAAACAATGTAAGTTCGAGGAAAAGATTGTCGCTATTCACAATTTCGAATAAAACATCAGAAGGGGAAACGAATTTGCCAATATTAACATTAACCGTTTTTACATACCCGCTTATGGGTGATACCACCGGTATAGTTCGAGAAATATTATCATCAGTGAGATTTCCAGGATTAATACCAACAAGTGCAAGTTTTTGCTCCAAAGCCTTTTGCTGAGTTTTGAGGCTTTTATACTCAGTAGTAACCTGTTGCAGATTTTTTTGTGAGTAAACATCGTCCTTGTATAGTTCGGTATGCCTTTTATATTCGGCTTCGGCATATTCGAGCTTGTTTTTAGTCTCCAGGTAATTTTGTTGAATATCAATAAATTCTTGATTTTCGAGTATAGCCAACGTTTGGCCTTTTGTTACTGTACTTCCTGGCATAAGTGATGCACTTTTAACGAAACCGCCCAGAGGAGCTGAAACAGTCGCAAGGTTTTGTGGTGCGACAGCTACCAGGCCACTTACTTTAAGCGTACCGCTGAGAGAGTGCAGGTCGATAGTACCCGTTTCGATACCTGAGAGTTTCACCTGGTCGTCGCGCAATTCGACGATGCTATCAGGGATAACTTCGACTTCTTCTACTTTCATTGATTTCTTATTATTATTACAGGAGGATAAGGATACAATGAATGCTGAAAGGATGATGAATGATTTTATGCTATGTTTTATCATGATTTGTTTGATTTATAGAGTTTTACCTGAAATGTATTCGATGTTAATGATGGTCTGGATATAGCTGTTGAGTGCATCGATGTAATTCTGTTTGATAGAAAGAGCCCGGTTTAAGTTCAACACATAATCCAGATAATCCATTGCTCCGGCTTTATAGCTACGACCTGCCTGCTCAATAATGTACCCGGCTTCGGGGACAGCCTGCTGTTCGTAGAAATCGACACTTTTATTGTATTTATTGTAATCGTCAAGTAGTGAGCGATACTCTGAAACAAGCGTTTTAGAATATGCCTCGGCGTTTGTTTGGGCGACATTTTGCCTGATTCCGGCTGCTTTAGCTTTGGCAGTATAAGGTTTGAACCAGATAGGAACAGTAATGCCTGCCTGAATGCTGTTGAAACGCACGCCTGTACCAAAAGTCTGTGGAACTGAGTTTATCTCCTGTGTTCCCTGCATGGTTTGGCTGAAGTATCCAATTGAAAGATCAGGATAGGCGCGGCTTTTTTCCAGCTTTTTCTCGAAACCTGCTACTTCGACCTGCTGTCGGATAAATCCCAAAGCGGGGTTTTGGGCTAATGCTGAGGAATCGGGCAAGAAAACCATCACTTGTTGCCTTGCCAGTGTATCGGAAGGCAGGTAAAGCTGAGATGTATTCAGGATAGTTTGAAGTTTCCGAATATAGGTAGACACATCAGAGCTTACCTGTTGAAGCTGGTTTTTAACTTCAAAACTTTGCGAACGTGCAGTGATCATTTCGAGCTTGTTGGTTTCGCCTGTTTTTGAACGCAGCTCGGCTGCACGAAGAAAACCTGAAAAGAGGCTATCCTGATAAACCAGGAGGTTTTTCTTTTCAATAAGGTATACCAATTGCCAATATACCTGTTTTACCTGAGTAGCAATTTCGAGCTGTGAGCCTTTTAACTGCCATTCACTGCTGCGTATGCCTGCTGCAGCCAGCTTGTTCTGGTTACTATACACTGTTGGGAAGGCGAAAGACTGCGAAATTGTAAAGGCATTATCCTTGTTATATGAATTTATCTGTCCATACTCTCCGTCAATTACAGTTTTAGGAATGTCCCACGAAGCACCTTTTAATGTTTTTTGAGCTTCGAGAGAATAAACAGATGAACGTATTGTAAGGTTACTGTCCAAAGCAAACTTAACGGCCTGTTTCAAGCTTATGCGTTCAGCCTGTTGAGCATTTACTGTATTTAACACTGACGCACCTAAAATAAGCATGAGGAGTATTGAAAGAGGTTTGGTAAGTTTCTTTCTGAACAGGTTTTTAAATTTGTTTGAAGAAAATATGATGTAGAAC
Source organism: Bacteroidales bacterium (assembly GCA_038249705.1). Lineage (GTDB taxonomy): Bacteria > Bacteroidota > Bacteroidia > Bacteroidales > UBA4417 > UBA4417. Next base: position 8,865 of record JBBSDC010000018.1, read on the forward strand.
ACGGGCAGAATTACCAGGGTAAGGAAAGTTGCCGAAATAAGGCCGCCTATAACCACGGTTGCCAGTGGTTTCTGAACTTCGGCACCCGCTGAAGAAGATAATGCCATAGGCAGGAAACCGAGCGAAGCCACGGCGGCTGTCATGATTACAGGGCGCAAACGTGTATGTAAGCCTTTACGAACACGTTCGTAAATATCGGTAATGCCTTCTTTCTCCAGGCGGTTAAATTCAGCAATTAAAACTATGCCATTGAGCACAGCAACGCCGAACAGGGCTATAAAACCAACTCCGGCAGAGATCGAAAAGTTCATTCCTCTTAAATACAGCGCAAAAACTCCCCCGATAGCTGACATAGGCACAGCGGTATAGATCAACAATGTTTGTTTTACAGAATGGAACGTAAAAAACAATAGCACAAATATCAAAAGCAATGCAACCGGAACTGCAACAGCTAATCGGGCTTTTGCAGCCTGAAGGTTTTGAAACTGACCACCATATGTTACATAGTAACCTGTTGGAAGTTTGATTTTTGTATCCATCTGTTTTGTTACCTCGTCAATTATACTCTGAACATCACGGTTACGAACATTAAAACCAATAGTTATGCGGCGTTTTGTGTTTTCGCGCGAAACCTGTGCAGGACCCGATTTTATTTCAATATTTGCTACTTGTTCAAAAGGTATCTGCCCTCCATTTGGAAGTGCGACAGAAAGATTTTTAACATCATCGAGACTTTTGCGGTAGTCTTTATCCAACCTGACTACAAGCCCGAAGCGTTTTTCTTCGTCAAAAACAACCCCTGCCTGACTTCCTGCAAATGCAGCCCGCAATACGCGGTTTACATCCTCAACTGAAAGCCCGTATTGAGCCAGGCGGTCGCGGTTGTATTCAACCTGAACCTGTGCCAGACCGGTAACTTTTTCGACATTTATATCTTCGACTCCTTCTATACCTTGAATGATTTTCTCAACTTCAAATCCTTTTTCAGATAGTATATTCAGATCGTCGCCAAATATCTTTATTGCGACATCCAGTTTGCTGCCTGACAGTAATTCGTTGAAGCGCATTTGAATAGGCTGTTGAAACTCAAATTTAACTCCAGCTAACGGGATCAATGCTTCTTCCATTTTCTCCACCAGTTCTTCACGGTTTTTGGCACTGGTCCATTCACTTTTATCTTTCAATGTGATAATATAATCACCTGTTTCCATAGGAGTTGGATCAGTAGGGATTTCGCCTGCACCGATCTTACAAACGGTATGTTTAATTTCAGGGAAATTGTCGAGCAATATTTTATTGGCTTTCTGTACTTGCTCAACTGTATTTGACAATGAACCTCCCTGCAATGTAATCACACCTGCTGCCAGGTCGCCTTCTTCGAGTTGAGGTATGAACTCACCACCCAAACGAGTAAACATAACCAAACTGATGAAGAAAAGCATGATAGCTGAAACAGAAACCAGCAGTTTATGCCTGAGAGCAAACGCAATTACCGGATTAAACGCCCTGTGGAACCAATCCATAAGGCGATCGGAAAAATTGCGTTTGTGTTCGGTATTTTTGCTCAGGAACAAAGCTGAAGCCATCGGTACGTATGTAAGGGAAAGGATAGCTGCTCCGAGTAAAGCAAAAGATACCACCTGTGCCATTGGGCGGAACATTTTACCCTCGATTCCCACCAACGCCATGATAGGCAGATACACGATCAGGATAATAACCTGACCGAAAGTAGCAGAACTCATCATGCGTTTGGCAGACTCGAATACAGTTTCGTCCATTTGCCGTTGCGAAAGCCTTGTAACACCGGGATGGTGTTGCTTACTCATGGATATCCGGTGTACCACGCTCTCAACGATGATGACTGCTCCGTCCACAATCAAACCGAAGTCGATAGCGCCTAAACTCATAAGGTTACCCGAAACGCCAAAAAGCTGCATCATCGAAATAGCAAAGAGCATAGCCAGCGGAATAACCGAAGCTACGACAAGTCCTGCCCGCAGGTTGCCCAACAACAATACGAGAATAAATATGACGATCAAAGCCCCTTCGACAAGGTTCCGGGAAACAGTGCCTATAGCACGTCCCACAAGGTCAGAGCGATTAAGGAAGGGTTCGATTGTAACACCCTGGGGTAAAGATTTTTGGATAGACTCAATACGTGTCTTAACGTTTTCGACCACTTCGTGCGCGTTTGCACCTTTCAGCATCATAACCACACCACCAACAGCCTCGGCTGTATCTACCACCAAAGCGCCATAGCGTGTTGCGCTTCCGTATTGCACGGTCGCCACATCGCGGATCAAAACCGGAATGCCGGAAAGATTGTTTTTTACTACAATCTTTTCAATGTCTTCGATAGTTTTAACCAAACCTATTCCACGGATAAAATAAGCAGTTGGCTTTTTATCAATATAAGCACTTCCGGTATTTTCATTATTCCGTTCGAGAGCCTGAAATATATCCGTAAGGGTAAGATTCATTCCCCTGAGCCTTTCAGGATTTACAGCAACTTCGTATTGTTTTACAAAACCACCGTAACTGTTGATGTCAGCAACGCCTGGAGTGCCAAGCATTTCGCGGCGTACAACCCAGTCCTGAATAGTTCTCAGTTCCAGTGGGGTGTATTTTTTTTCGAAGCCAGTAGCGACGGCAAGACGGTATTGGTATATTTCGCCTAAACCGGAGGAAATAGGAGCAAGCTCAATCTTAGCCAATCCTGCAGGTATTACATCCTCTGCTTCTTTCAAGCGTTCGCTTAACTGTTGCCTTGCCCAATATACATCAACCCCATCCTTAAACACAACGGTAATTACTGATAATCCTAAACGGGAAATGGAACGGAGCTCAATAATATCGGGTATATTTGCTACAGCTACTTCGACAGGTGCGGTAATAAAGCTTTCGACTTCCTGTACCGCCAGAGATGGAGCAAGTGCAATAATCTGCACCTGGTTATTTGTAATGTCGGGAATGGCATCAATGGGCAGGCGGGTTAAGGAATAGGTTCCCCAACCAATTAGTGCCACCACAAAGAGCCCGACAATAAACTTATTTTTTATCGAGAATTGAATGATACGTTCTATCATGAGTGTTTTAGTTTTTATGAAAATAAACGGAGTAATATAACCGGACAACAATGGCAGCAATTATGATTGTACATACGAGAGCAATAATAAACCATTGTAGTACCTGATTAAGCCCAATTCTTTTTCTTTTTTTCTTTTTAATTTTCTGTTTCAACATTGAGTTTCCGGTTTTAGAAACTTAAATTAAGTTTCCAGGATGAAAACTATGGGAAGAATACGTGCTGAAATATCACCTGACTAAATCCAATATCGGTTAAGCCGGGGATATATCTTCCCATTTACACGGAACGAAAATTAAGATTTAGGAGGGACCTGAAAATCGAATAATACAGGACTTTGGAAATTTGGAGAGTAATCGTAATAATTGATATCCAAAACCACAGGAAGAGATGAAACTATATAACTGGAAATATCAAAATTTGACTGGCAACAATTGCATGTACAAAAAGGAGAGCAATGATCAGAATCATCCTGATGCCGGGAATCCTGCGTTTGTTTTGACAGTTCAATTTTATGCACAGTATTATCCTTTGGCACATCAATGCAAGGCATTGTTGTAAGCCACATTACGTAAACGGAGAATATGAATGTAAGAATCTTCATATGATCAATAAACCGCAAAAGTAAAGAAAAAGTTCATGCAACCAAGTTGCAAAGTGTTATTTGCAGTTAGCGCATGTTCCTTTCACCACCATAGTAATGCTGTGGAGATTAAAATGGACCGGCAATTTGATGGAAGGAACAGGTATTTCGTTGAGGCAATATGTGCGTTGGCATGTGGTGCAAGAGAAGTGTACATGTAAATCCTGTGGGTTGCATTGGCATGATTCGGTGCAGAGAGCGTATTTTATGGAGCCACTTCCATCATCAATACTGTGGATAAGCTTGTTTTCCTGAAAGGTTTTGAGGGTACGGTATAAAGTTACTTTATCAGCTTTATCGAACGTATGTTCAAGATCCGCCAAGCTGATTGCAGTGGTTTGTTCGGTGAGTACCTTTAACACCAATTCGCGCATGGCGGTTGGTTTTATGTTGCGGCTATTAAGGATATGATCGCGTTTCTCAGACATGATTTGGTAAAATTACGCAATTCTATTGTGTATAGAATGTTTTTTGATGTACAAACATTGCTAAAGGCAATAGCTGCTATACAACCTGAGAACGTGTATTAGTAAGTCGTATTAAGGCAACGAGATACATTGGTAATAAGAAACTTAATGCTTTATGACCAGATTGTCGGGTACAATTATCCAAGAATCGCATTTTCGAGCAACCATTCTTTTAAAAGTCCTGAATACGGCATCGGAACTGTATTGCTGATCAGGGAAATATTGGGATAATGTGACTCTTAAAGCTGATTTCATTTCGGAATCCAAATGATTCATTATTTCTTCGATTTGTATATGTGTCATAGTGCTATGATTACAAAAAACACATATTTCCATTTCCGAAATTAGGCAGCTTACCGTGCGGAAAATTTAGATAGATAGGTGCAATCATTTCAGGGCAAATAATGGATTCTGCTTAGTTCTGTTGGACGGTTCCATTACAATAATCTTAATGGATGACATTAGGTGCATTTTTTTCTGGCAAATTTGGGCAATTGCTCTTTTCTGCAAATACCGTGACAGGAAAAAGCACATGAAGCCATTCGGCACTGACTGAGCGAGGGGAGTGTTTTAGAAAATATTCTGGTAATTTGCCAGAAACGATATTTTCAAATTGATAAATACCCCTATACTGTCTTCACAAATGCAATAATCTTAATGATTAAGCTTGCGTTTTAAAAGCTCAAAAAAGGCATACCACTTAAAATTCTTGTCTAGATTATTTTTTAATAAATTTTCCTAATAGGGACATAGATTCATTTTCCAGTGAAAGCTGGTAATAGCCTGAAGGTAAATTTGTTACATCAATTTCTGTGATGGGTGAAGATTCGAAGGTGCGAACAATAGAACCAGAACTGTTAATTATTTTGTATGTGAACTTATATAGGCCAGCAGTTTCCGATAAATTAAAAAAGAGTTTTTCGCTGACAGGATTCGGGTAGATTATGAGCCTACTTTTAACTTTATCAAGGGTAGGTAAGCCAGTGGTATTATCTGGTGTTACAATAAACTGTCCCATCATTCCATTATCTTCATGGCTAAGTATGTGGCAATGAAACATAAAAGGCGTTTGCGAATCTCCATAATCAGTGTATTTCGTTATTAATTTTATTACACCTCCATTTGGAGGAACAACCACAACATCTTTCCTTCCCTGAAGATTAGCTGCAGGGGTTGATCCGTTTACAGTCAAAATATAAAAATGATTTCCGTGAATATGGAATGGATGGGGCATCATACTTTGATTTGTAATAGTCCAGGTCATTACAGTATTTAAAGAGGTTGTCATGTTTATAACATTCATATCATACTTTACACCATTCATCAGGAAATTGGTCATACTCATTGCGGGCGAAGCTGTAATTAAGACATTAAAATTAGAAGCACCTACGGTTGAATATACTGTATTTGTGGTTAAGGATACAGGGATTGTTGTGATAGGATTAGTTGTGGCAGGCTGAACATTGATTTGCAATAAATTGAAATTGGTATTGTCGAGTGGGCCAATTGTGCCACCCATCATTCCGGCCGGACCACCCGGATAACCGGCTGGCAATTGTGTGCCAAACTGCTTAATGAAAAATGTTTGCCCTGTTTGCCCTGAAAAATCAACTAAAATTTCAGCTCGTTCACCTGAACCCAGCATCAATCGCGACATAAGAACTGGTGCATTTAACAAACCATCATCAGAAGTAATCTGATTGAAAGTACGGTTATCGCTAAACCCAAATTCAAAAAACCTATGGCTGGAAGCATTAATAAGTCGTAACCGAACAACTTGTGCAGGTACATTTACATAACCATTAACAGTGCCGTTGACTAAAGTTGTGTTATCGAGTTCATCGTTTAAGACTATTTGTTTTGTAGTATTATCAAAAGTCTGCCATTGAAAAACAAGAGGAATATCATCCACACCGTAAGTACGGGGCAGCGTTAATGCATTTTCAACATCATCGCGTACTATTATTAAACCAGCAGCACCTTTTAATACCTGGTCCATGGTTTTACCGTGCAAATGTGGATGATACCAATACGTTGCTGCATTATCTTTAACTTCAAAAGACGGGCTCCATATTTTTCCAGAGAGGATAGGATTGTGCGGACTACCATCATTTGTAGGTGCTACGTGCAATCCATGCCAATGTGTGGTTGTGGTGTCAGTGAGTTGATTATTCACATTCATAGTAACATTCTGGCCTTTGTTCAGGATAATTGTCGGACCTAAATAGCTTCCGTTATATCCAATTGTAAAAGTGTTAAAACCGTTGAAAAATTGTTTTGATCCTTCTGCTATAGACAAGTTGATTGAGCTACCTGAGAGTGTATCAGGGATCGGAATCAGTGTTTGAGCTTGAACAACATTGAAAGTAATTAGGGCTAGTATGGTTTGAATGATTATTTTCATCTGGGAAAGGTTAAGTAATTATAACAAGTCAAACGGCAATATGCTTTCCGGAAAGAAGTGTAATTTTTAAGAAAACAAATTAAATGCGGTATTTACAGCATTCAGGCTGTGCATAATATGCCTTATTTTTAGCTTTGCTGCCAACAAAGACGTGTCCGGCTTTTAAAAGTTTGTAACATATATTGACCAAACAAGTTACAGAAGGATAGTAAACAATGGTTAAAAATTGGGCTTTTAAATCCCAATCAGATGGAACCATCCGGCACTGCTTGCATGGGTGGTTCGTTTATTTAAAGATTTATCTTCAGACCTCCATTGATTACAAAACCATCAACAGGGGCATAAATATCTCTGAAAGTGGGATTTGTAATTGTGCCTGTATAAATGGTGTCGAACTTCGTTTGGCGTGTATCACTGAAGTTTTCGAAGTTAACAAAAAGGGAGAAATGCTCCCAAAGTTTTTCAGCCATAAAACCGGTAAGCCAATATTGCTTACCTGTTGCACCATCATTTAATTTTTGCGGACTAAAATAATAGGCTTCCAAACCAATTTTCCATTTGTCTTCTATTTCATACATCAAAACATTATTGAGACGGTGCTTTGCTACCAGTGGATAAGTTGTTATGGTTCCCTGGTAATGCTGTTTCACATCAGCAAAAGTATAGCCGACAAAAAGCTTTAAATGTCCATAAATCAATTTAATATTTGCTTCAAGCCCTTTTGTATCAATGAAACCTTCTGGTTGTTGATATTCATAAAGACCGGTTGAAATTTGATTAAGAATCAACGGATTTTTAACTTGCGTATAAAAGAACAAAGTGTTAATAGTGAAAAATAGCTTTTCTGAAAGTGGCGTTTTATAACTGATGTCAAGATTCCCTCCAACAGATTTTTCGGCGTTTGTGTTTGAAACATTAATTGGTAATACATTTCTGAACTGTATTCTTTCTGCATCCTCAGTGAAAACGGTTGGCGTATTATAGCCAAGACCCCCACCAATACGCGAAGTGAGTTTCTGGCTTAGCTTGAACAAAGCTGAAATGCGGGGAAGAAGAAAAAATCCATATTCGTTCTGATAATCTCCACGTAAACCTGTTTCCAGGGTAAAAACCTTAGTTGCGTTCCATGTATTTTGAATAAATACTCCAATGGTTTCGTGATTATAGTCAACTACTATTGCAGTGTCAATTTGTTTTTGGGTAAATTTATCAGTCAAAAAGTTGAGACCGCCAATCCATTCTGATTTTTCTCCTCTATGATTATAACTCGCTTCGCTGAACGAGGAAATCTGAATACCAGAAAACATATAATCCGGAATTTCGATGGTTCTGTCGTAATAACTCACACTGTTTTTGAATGAAAGTTTTGAATTTTCATTTATAATCCGGTTGAACCCTAACTGTGCACTCAAACGGTTGGTCTTGTTTTTTTCAAAGTAGGAATGAATGCTGTCACCATTACCCTGAATGTATTTTATGTCGCCTCCAATGCGGTCCTCCACAGTATTATTGAACCCAATATTCAGTGTTGTTTTGTCATTGAAATAAAAAAACAATTTCGGATTCAAAGTATAACGGTTAAATTTTGGAATTGCGGTTAAGCCGATGTTAGCAGGGTCATAAGGTGTTCCAATATTGTAGGAAGCAAAAATTGTTGTTCCGACTTTTTTGAACTTTTGTGAATAAAATCCGCTTGCATCTAATCCTAATGCAGATGTTCCGTTAAAAACAAAACTCAATTCTCTTTTTTCATCAGGAGTTTTGGAAATCAGGTTTACCAAACCTGCAATTGCACCTCCACCGTAAAGTGTGGATGTAGCACCTTTAATAACTTCCACTTGTTTTAGGTCGAGAGGAACAATTTGTAATAAACTTAACCCACCGGAGAAACCTGAGTAAAGAGGAAATCCATCGCGAATAATTTGTGTGTATTTACCGTCAAGTCCTTGAATGCGAATTGAGGAATTGTAACTTGTTGCCGATGTTTGCTGTGTTTGTATTCCTGTGCTTTCATTTAACATCATACGAATGTCGCCCGGTTTCATATTTCCTTTTTCTTCTAATTCTTCTCCCACAATTGTTTCGACCCTTGTTGGAATGCTTTCAATAGTACGACTACTTCGGGTGCTTGAAACAACCACCCCTTCCAGTTTTTCACTACCATTTTTAAGAAGTATCTCAGTTGGTTCTGGTGAAGCCATCGGAAAAACAAAAATGTCTTTTCTTGTTTCGTATCCAATAAAGCTAAACACTATTATTTGTTTTCCGTCAGGAATGTTTTTTATTTCAATCAATCCGTTTGCATCGGCAATTGAGCCAATGGCTGTTCCCTGTAAAACAGCAGTCGCACCAATTAATGTTTCTTTTGTTTCGCTGTCTTTCAGGATTGCTTTAAATACATTCTGACTGAATACGGCTATTGTGCTAAATGATAAAATGAAAAGAAGGAAGAATTGTTTCATTTAGGAAATTACCAGGTTTGTCATTTAGTGTATTAATGGGTAAAAATGCCATTTTATTAATCAATACAGTATTGTTCTTATAAACCTCCAAATGGAAGTATTTGTTTTAATTAACTCGTATTTAAATATTGCTATGTATTATGAAGTATCTTTGCAGCGATGAAATACTTCAGTACAATATTAGTTCTGTATTTTTTCTATCTGTTTACTATACCGTGTTCAGAAGAAGTTAAGTATCCAAGTACAGGAAGCAAATCAACTGTTTCATGTAATACCACAACAATTAATAGTAATGAGGATCGATGTTCCCCGTTTTGCACATGCAATAATTGCCATGTTAATGTGATTGTAAAGGCAATAGCTGGGATAAATAAAGTTTATTCAGTGGACAAACCACTTGTTTCGGTTTTTATTGAAAGATTAGCCCTGGAAATTACAGGCATCTTTTGGCACCCGCCTCATTTAAGTTAAGGAATCCATATTTTCATAAGTTTACTCCTGGCAATCATTCATTAAGGTGAGTAAATAAATGCACCTCTAACTTAATTTAAAGATAAAAAATCATGAAAAATAATAGTTTAATGTTTTTGCTTGCTATCAGCATAGGCTTTGTAGCCTGTAGCAAAGCAACAGATCAAAATACTGCTTCTGTTGGTATTACAGTACAGCTGAAAAGTTCATCCACTCCTGTCACAAATGCACAAATTGTTGTATCCAATGCTATGGATTCACTTTACAATTTTGAGAGACACCATGAAGATGGTACTTACAACACATGTACTTCGCATATGCAGCATCAATCGATGGTGAATGGTAATACTGCAACCTTCAACAATATGATGTCGGATACAAATTATTTTGCATGCTTTACCCGAATCGGGAATTGCAATTATTATGGTACGGTATCACCCACTATGCAAAACGGGATGCATCAGAATCTGACTATGATGCTCGATTCGTGCGATGCCAGTGTGATAATAAAATGCAGGATCAACGGCACTACAACGTATCTACAAGATGTTGATGTGGTATTTTCGACTACTGATGTTGGAATGACCGGGCATCATGGCCAACATAATGAAGGCGGTAACCATAACGGAGGTTATTGCATGTATGATGGTAATAGCAATACGAATGGAATGTCGCAATATTTAAACCTTGTACCGGGATACTATTATTATGATTGCTCCTATGGAATGATGCTGGGAGGGCATTACGGTGGTCATGGGAAAATTGAGGTGAAACCAGGCACACATCAGGAAGTGATAGTAGACTTGAAACAGTAAAACAATTCTCTTATACAATTCTGAGAAATAGAAACCCCATCGGACTGAAAGTTCTGATGGGGTTTATTATGTTAAAAGCATGTCTAAACATGATATTTTAATGGTTAATCATCAAACTATTGTATCAGAATGTTAAGACCTTATCACTCTCAAGAGTCCAGTCAACCAGATCCTTCATTGTGCTGATTTCAGCCCCTTCAATAAGTGGTAAGTCTTTTATTCCCCGAGCTTCGGCGCAGGAACCGCAGATTTTTACTTTACCTCCTTTTTTCAGGATAGCCTTTAACATTCGTTCAATATTATAATAGCCATCCGGTGTTTTTTGGTTTGGCAATGCAGCCGTTGCCGCGTCTGCCATTAAGAATACGCGTACTTCGGCGGTTTCGTCAGCACGTTGTATCTGCATACCCATGCGCAATGCATTATAAGCCTTTTCTGTTCCATAAGGAGCATCGTTGATAATGAATAGAGTCTTCATAAATTAAAAAGTTAAAAGTTTATCGGAATGTTTTACAATATCATACATATCGCCCATTGTCGAAATCGGGCAGAGTTCTGTTCCTCCTGCATTACGTGAATGGAGGCAGGTTCCACAGGTAAAAATCTTTCCGCCATTACTTACATATGATTTCATCATATCGCTAACATCAAAAGCATTATCTGTTATTTTTTCTGCTTCGACACCTTTTCCCAGTAAGAAAACAGAAACACTGTCGCCTTCCTGCGCTGCAAAATTGCCGAAACGGAATGCGTTCCAAACTGTTTCAGGATCATTGGATGAAATAATGATTCCGATACGGGAACTAACTTTAAGTTCAGGTAAAACAGGATTACAGATTACTGGTTTTGTTTGGGAGTAACCCGTGGTTGCAAAAGTGAACATCACTAAAGCGACAAAGATGATTTTTTTCATGATTATTTTTTTAAATTTTTGAGTTGTTTAGTTTCAAAGTTGGCTGAAGCCGATTAATTTTTAATGCTAAATTCAGATAGGTGGTTTTTAATTATACAGCTATTTTCCTGTTGCTAATTGAGCCATCATTTTTTTGAAAGAATTAAACAGCGTTGTTGCCTCCTGGTGCAAAACTTTGTTCGCTTTTACTACCGGGAACATAAGCTCCATATTCATTGTTGAAATGATGGTTTTTCCATTTTCTTCATACATGGCCAGCGTACAGGGCATGAAAATTGAGAATCCGGGATTGGAAGTCAGCATCAGCGATGCAGTTTTTGCCTGACAAATATCATAAATGTAGACTTTTCTCTTTATTGGAAATCCTTTTGATTCAACTATCTCATGGTAATTATAATCTTTGAGCAGAACCATGCCATTAGCTGTGCATGCGGATTCTACTTTTGCGGCCATTCCATCGATAGGTAAGTTACTTTCAATTTTTAAAGTGAACATATCTATCATCATTTTTGGTGGCATTAATGCCTGCATTAATTTTTGAAGCATACTATTTAGTTTTAAGTTTTGAAATCAGTAAGGCAAAGTGATATGGTTCGATAGTGAAGGGTTGTTTGTAAATTGAGAACCGTTGCTGATCAATCATTTGTATGATTTGGGCAGGTTTTGGCCTGATTGACAAGTCAGGACCACGGGGAGTTGATATATCACTCCGCCAATGTATAATCCCGATCATTCCGGCTGGCTTTAATATGCGGTAAGCTTCGGTTAGAAATTCATCCGGATTGTCGTGATGGAGTATATTAAACAACATTATATAATCGACGGAATTATCAGATAAACCTGTAGTTTGAGCCAAAACATCTCTGTGTTCCAAAATAACATTTTCAATATGTTTGTCTGCTAATTTTCCGCTTACAATATTGAGCATGTCCTTCTCAATATCAAACGAATACAATTTTCCTTTTATCAGTTTAGCTGCCGGTATTGTAAAAGTTCCATACCCACTCCCGATCTCAACCAGGTCATTGACTTCTGAATTTATTTGAAGTTCTGCCAGGATCAGATTAACATTGAAAAACCCTTCCCATGTAGTTTCGTCTGGCATTCCGCTATCAATAACCTTCATGTTTTTCAATTAAAATTTTTAACCATTTCACTTTGCTTTTTGATGTTTTCAATCAGCACTTCTCTCATCATACGGCAGGCTATGGCAATTTTGTCAGTTGACAATTTGAAGTAAGCATTCAGGCCTTCTTTCCTTTGCGTAAGAATACCACTTGAAACCATCATTGACAAATGTTGGGATAAGTTGGATTTCAATACCCCTGTTTCATTTTGCAAATCACTAAACATCATTTCCTTGTCATTTAAAATATCAATAATTTCAATCCTGATCGGATTAGCCAGGGCTTTACAGATGTTTGCATGCAAAGTATATAGCGTTTTATCTTTCATGTTTAGATGTTTAAGTGTTTAATAGTTTGCAAATATATAAACTAATAAAGTATAATCCTGATTTATTTTAAATATTTGCTTTTATTACAAATATCGTGGCAGCATCAAACCAGGAGCCATACGGCACTGACTGTGTGGGATGGGAATTAAATGAAATAGTACATTTTACTGTAAAAAAGCAATATACTAAATGCTATATTGATCCTTAGATTGAATTATTTCCGGATATAGTAATGCCAAAATTCCTTCAAATTCGATATTTTTTGGATGAGACAATAATTTTATGGAATCAAAACCCTTTTTAAAGGTTCCCTGCTGATCTGACTTGAATATTTTATCATAAAAATTATAAAACGTGAATGCCAGATCAAAATAATACCAAAGAGATTTATATTTATCAACTACTAAATTGACCATCCACAATAAAGATTGTTTTTCATTTCCGATTATATTTAGTTTCCCGATTTTTGCAGAATCGATAACCAGGAATTTATTTACGTTATCATAGAAATATGAAATCTTATCATAATCTGCTAATTTTACATATGCATTAAATATATATAGCAAGCGTTTTTGCTCAATGCCATGATAATGTGATCTGATATAATCTTCATCAAATTCGGTTAATTTGTACTGTCTTGAAAACAATAATTGAAGTGCGTAATCAGGATGCTTTTCAGATTTAAGGATAGAAATGAGAGTTGTTTCATTTTTAACATTGGTTGAAAACAGTGATAACTCTATTTTATATGTGCTTAATAAAAAAATTATGAGACTCAAATGCCCACCTTCATTAAGTAATACCTGGATTACATTATTCCCTTCTTTGAATGTATTATTTAAGTGAAGGTCTGTGTTTAGCTTTTCAGTTTCAAATACTGAAAGAGTGTTGATTTTTTTCGAGTAGGGTACTGAATAAGTATGGTCATTGTTTTTATACCTGGTGAGAAAATCCTTGATGTCTTTAATTTTTTTATATGCTTCTGATTCCATCAATTCAATTTCAAGGTTACGCTGAATTAGTTCGAGTTCGTTTTCGGCTCTTTCTTTGTCAGCTGCACAATCGAAGTAATAAGGTCTGAAGGCTATATGGCTGAATTTGATCTTGTCGAGGGAAAGAATTTCATTAATCCATTCAGAAACGATAGATTCACCATGCGAAACTGAGTATTTTTTATAGAACACTTTAAGGCATAGTGTCTGTTGTGAGTAAGAGGCTTTTTCAGCTTCTGAATCAAAAACAAAAGCGTTGTTACCATTAGGGATATAAATGTCTTTGATGGTTATACTTTGAAACGCATCAGGGTTAAATTCGCCAAATATCCACATCAGAGAAATTATATTCCGCTCGTAAAACGCTTCTCTTTCCTGAATTATGGAGTGGAATGTATTGTTAACCTGAAACTCAATAGTGATTTCGTTATCGTTGAATTTGAAATAAATGTCCGGTTTACGTTTTTCTTTATCACCAAATCTATCATTAATGAATTTTTTATCGATTATTACTTCAGGATAAATAAACTGTCTGATTACCTCACCAACCTTTTGCTTCAGTAATATATGAGAGTTACTTTCTGATTTAAAAGCATATTGCTTTCTTAGTATTTCTTCCTGACTGAGATTTGAATCGGTCTTTATTGAACACTTTGTAAATAGCGGATCTCTGATGTGCTTAAAATAGAAAGTGTGTTCCCCAACTCCATCAGGCATACAACTAAGTTCCAATTCAGTGCCGCATTCACTGCATTGGTATAGACAGTTTTTCTGTTTGTTGCGTACCCGAAGTTGACGTCTTAACCTAACGTACTCATCATTATCAGATATCCGGCTGAAGATTGAAGATGCATTTTCATCCTTACCTGTATCACGATTGAAAACCTTCTCAATACTTCTTTGAATGAATGTCATGGGATCATGAATTTACAGAAACTGCTAAACCTCTTTACTGGAATCCGGTAAATTATCAAGCAGTAAAAGAGGAAAGATGGATGCGGTATTTTGGCGAAAATTGATTGTACTAATGAGAGGTATTATGTTATTTTTATCATTACTCCATTTATTCGAAAATCATACAATCGCAAATGGATTTTACTATGGGTATAAGCGGTAGATATGACGTGCTAAATTGATTTTCTGCATAAAAGGCATCATTTGTTTAGTAAAACGAGGATCACGGGGATCGAGTACACCAAACTTCCAGGTATCGACATGAAGAGAGAAATCTTTTAAGATAACCGGATATTCAACAATCAGATTGGAAGTGAAATCGAAATCGTTAACAGAAAATACCATTACAAGGTATGATTCGATTTGGTCGGGGTAGGAGTTGCAAAATTTGGAACTACTCAAAAAGTAGTATTGGGTTCTGGCAGCATCTTCGAACTGTTTATTCCAGATATAAACAGAAGCTACAATATGGTATCCTGCAATTCGCCTTAATTTATTTGGTTCATTTTCCAGAATTTTTTCACCAATACGGACTAAATTAAGGGCAGTGGTCTTTTTTTCAACCAGGGCTTGTTGAAGATAAAGGTAGGCCAGATTTAAAAAGCCTGATTCGTTTCCCCAAAGCAGACTATTGACATAAGATTGCTCGGATGCCTTAATATCATTTTTGATGCTAAATTCGATGTCACCCATAAAATTTAGCAGATGAGGTACAAGTTCTGAATGAATTTCATAGACCATTTTTGAAGCCCTTTTAAAGTATTCATAAGCTAAATCGGGCTTCTTCAGGTAAACAAAATATGTAAAGCCGAGTAAAAAGTCGGCAAGGAAATCTTTACCTTCCAGGGGTTTGAGTTGCTCAATCAGTTCAGTATGGTTAACCCCAAAATGTTTGTATGCTTCCTTGTATTTATCAATGACAGTATCAACTATTAACTCAAGAGGAACACTAAATTCAGTAGGCTCACTTTTAAATGGCACAATCTCTTTGGTCTTATCCTTTTCTTGTTCTATGAGTTGTGCTAATTCAATCTCAGCAAAAAGAGATGCTTGGTATTGTCTTCCTATATTCTCACATGTAAATGCTATGGATGAGCATATCGTAACCAGAATATCAAGATCATAAAGTATTGAAGTGCGCCATTCTGATTGGTTGGCGGGGATTGGAATTCCTGCTTTTAAATCGCTTAAATATTGATTAATGGTTTCAGATTTCAGTTTTGTTGATAACCAGGTAATTTTGATGGAGTAGCCTTGCTGAGTTTCGCCAATTATGTATTCAGCCTGATCAACAGCTTTG
Organism: Bacteroidales bacterium; assembly: GCA_038249705.1. Lineage (GTDB taxonomy): Bacteria > Bacteroidota > Bacteroidia > Bacteroidales > UBA4417 > UBA4417. The sequence goes on from JBBSDC010000018.1 coordinate 24,827, forward strand.
GTGTAACTGGCTACACCAAATACATTGCGGCAAAACCTAAACATGTTGGTAAAATGAATGTCTTTAACAGACAAAGCCTTCAGAGCTGATCCATTAGAAAAATTGTAATAAATTTTCCCAAAGTCGTTTTTGTAGTTAAAACTGTTCATAAAGTGAATGACTTAAAATAGAGTTGAGCAATTTTGTTTACAAAAACCACAAATTTGTTCTCCCATAAGGCGGCATAGTGTCGGAATTGAAATGAGGGAAGATTTCGGCCACCATCTCGGGATAGCAAATGGTAACCGGCAAGTTCTGCTGGCTTACACTTTTCCAATACATGCGGCTGAACTGATATACCTGGTCAGTAAGTTCCTGAATAAGCTCTGGCTTATTAAGCAAAAGTGGTTTGGACGAAGAAAAAGAGATTTTTATTGGGAAATGGTATTCTTTGCCATTGATTACGCTTTTATCGTTGTAGCGTGTGTTATTGTATAGCAGATACTCATAGGTTCCCACTTTAACAATAGTGCCGCTGACCGGCATGTATTTCCCTTCACTTTCGAGGTCGAATGCAATAAGGCCCTTGCTTTCGGTCTTGTTGATGGTTACAATAAATACCGGAATATCAAGGTTCAGTTTGTGTAATATGTTCATTATTGGAGCCATCTCTTTTTTGCTGATGTCCTTGTAAAAGTGGATGATGAGCCGGTCAGCTTTTTCGTGATCGATCAGAAATTTTATTACTGCTTTACGGATGGAGCCGGCAAGGGTATCTGTATCGATGGAAAGGAAGCAATCGAAGTTTTCGAAGATTCCTTCGTTGTTGAAACAAAATGCGCTCCCCAGGAACTTTGATTTACGTTTTGTAGAGTAAAACGCACCAATACCTACAATTAATTCGGAAGAGACGGTACGGTTTAAACGCCAGGGAATGCCCCCGAGCTTAGCTAAAATGGCAGTTTCGATATTAGGTAAAAAGTAGTTGAACGATTTGCTGTATATGTGTTCCTTATAAATTACCTGTGAACTTATTCCGTGCTTTAGCAGTGTTTCCTTGATGCGGTAATAGATATTCAGTTTCGCAGGGTCTTTCTCAAACTTTGATACCGGACTGACGAAAATAGCCAGATACCTTATATTTTCGGCTCGTTTGGAATTGCGAATGGCTTCATCTACAGTTTCAACGGCTGTCTCGATGCTATCAAATCCTATGTTACCGGTGGCTTCGATATGAAACGGCTGGCGGATAAAATCGGCCATGTTCGGGAAAATATATTCAAAATGATTTTCTCCTTTTTGAGCAATGAAACCATGAACAAAAATATTATAGAGCTTTTTTACAGCTAAGTCTTTATCTGGATTGTGGTAAATGAAGAAAAAGTAAACGTTGTTGCTATCTATTGGCTTGTAAGGACCGTGTTTGCCTAAATCGTATTTGGGTTCAGTACCTAAAACCTGGTTGCCAAACTGAAGATTGGCAGAATCGGAACTTATCTGTAAGATATTTTCCGGATCGACTTTTAGAAATCCATCTTCGGGAATAGGTATGATATTACGGAATTCCTCAATGTTCAGATGTGTTTTATAGAAGTCTTCGAGGATGTTTTTGTATTTTGGATAGCGGTTTGAAAAATCGGGCTTATCGAAAACAATGCCGAATAATGGCTTCAACTTGTTGCTTACTACCGGGAACAACTTGGAAGTATCCTGTTTAAAATGCGGTGGCATGTATTCGTACCAATGCAATTCGCCATTGCAGTTTACCCATTTAATTTTATCGGTTGGAAAATTGACAAGTTCCTTAATGCTTTGGGTTAACACCTTGGATGTGCCATCGAAGGAAACGACTAATTCGGGACCCTCGGATACCCTTTCATGCTGAACTTTTAGTGTAAACTTGTTGTAGATAGTGTAACGCTTGTCAGGCTGCTGGGGGGCTTTAAACCAAACTTCAATTTCGGTTGTGAAATTGAGGTGGATGATATCAGCAATACCTTTGAAATATGTACGGATTAGATGCCTGTAATAATGACTGGCAAAGTGAATTGATTTTGTAAGATCGATACGGAACGAAATTTCACTCTCAGCAGGTGCGCTAAAATCGGAATAAAGCCAATCGAATTTTTCGAGTTCTTCGGGCGAAAAGTAATCTTCGATAAGACCTTCCAGGTCGCCCTTGTGAATTGGGCAGAAGCCTTCCTTTTGTTCGGTTTGAAATGCAAATTCCTGTTCTGTTACAGGAAAATTAAATGGAAGGATGTTGATTAATAAATTGTTGCTGGTTTCCATGAAAATTGTTTTAAGAGATTATGGTTGCAGGGTGAGTTGTTGATTGTGGAGAGTAGAATAGCTGTTTTAATGTACATGTTTATAAATACGGTGGTTGGTGAAACTTGTTGTCAATTTTTATAAATGACCAAACTAATTGTTGAACTAATACTTTTTTTGATTAGACAATCGATTTACAACTGCCTAATCAATTCCTTCGCCTTCTCCACATTGTATGCACCATCAATTGATTTCTTATCAAAAATCATGAAGTACAGATATTCTTTACCGGCAAGTTCAGCCCATTTGTTGCCTAAGCGGCATTTGGCTGCACTGTCGGAATTATCGCGATCGTCGCCTTTGGTTTCGACAATAATGATTTTTCCGGTTTTTGAAACTACAATAAAGTCAGGGAAATGGTTGGACTTGAATCCATTGATCGCAAAGCCTTTCCCCCGCCCTAAATTGCGATGCCAAAAGGCTATGTTTGAGAGGCTGGCAATGGATGTGATTACCGATGCCTCGAAATTGTTCATTATGCCTTCACGCTCGTAAAGGGAATGCCCAATGGAAACGCCTAATGGTCCGGGAACAATCATATCAGGGAAAGTCCAGGATGGTTCGGTAACGACTTTGCCGATAGTCACAAGGTCATTAAAACGGCCTTCGGCATAGTTATCGGCATGTAAGCGGATCTTGGCTTTTATCCTATCAGAATAGCTCCATTTTCTTACCAGAATGTCACGAAGCTGTTCTGCATTCAATTGCCCGATAATCCTTTCGACATACACTCTTATTTCCTGATCAGGAATGGGATACAAATCACCAACTACCTGTACAATCTGATGGGCAATGTCTTTTACCTGTTTGTCCTTGGGTTTGGCAAGAATGTAATCGATAATAGGATCTTTAAATTGTACATCTTCAATTTTGGTAAAACGGGGAGCATATTCATCATTACGCATATGCTCAATGTCAACCTTGTATAAATCGGATTCAATCTGATCGAAATCGATTTTAGAATCTTCGTTACTTAACTTGAAGTTGTTTAGCAAGGATTCCTGGTTTAAACGGACCTTATCCGTTCCGAAAATATCGCTGGGTGCAACCTGCAAATAAAACTGCGGCAGATTGATGGTAGCAGCAACCGCTTTGTTTGAATCAACAATCCTGTAACGTTTTACCTTGTCGCCCATTTCCTGAAATATGTTTTCATCAATTGGTTGCTTGCTTTGTGTTTCAATTACGGCTTCCATTTCACGATTCTGTGTTTCGGCCATATTTTCAATATCGGTAACTACTGAGTGCTGAGTTTCCGGAATGCTGTTGATGTCGGGATTGAAAACGATCCTTTCGGGTACAATTTCATCCGGATTGGATTTGTTTTCGTCCTGCTCAGGAAAGAGAAATGATTCGAGTGGTTTTACTGTAACATGTTTCTTTTCGGCTTCGGGCATTATATCCTGCTGCCGGTAGTCCTTTTCGCTGAAGCCTGAATCCTGTAAGGCTCTTACTATGCTTTGCAAGGTTTCGTTAAATTTAGCGGAAGCTGTGAGCACATAGGAAACATTTAACAATGGTGCAGCATGTTTCATTACATAAGGCTGGCGAAGCACACGGCCCAGGATTTGTTCCACATCGACGGCTGATGATTTATCAGCCAGGGAAGCAAGGATGTAAGCGAACGGACAGTCCCAACCTTCCTTGAGCGCATTTATTGTTATGATATACCTTACAGGGCAATCCCTTGAACTGAGATCAATGCCTTTTAATTCATCTTTCTCGGCTGTTTTAATCTTGATCTGATCATCTGGAATGCCAACCTTTAAGAGCTGCTCTTTCAGTTTTTCAAATGTTGTATTGTCTTCGCCGGTGCGGGGCTGTGCCTGGAACAAAATAATCGGCCTGATGTATTTACCACCGGCCTTATCCTGTACAATGGCCAATGCTTCCAGTTTGCGCTGTAAGTGCAAGGCGCTGTTTATTACCTCCGTTTTGTCGTGATGGTTATACACGATTACCGGCAGTTTAACCATGTGGTCCTTCTTCAATTCGATGGCAGGAACAAGGCTGACAATATTGCTGTTGTCGCGGGGTGTTGCAGTGAGATCCAGGACAAAGGATGGATTGAGGGCGTTGAGCATTTCGACACTTAAATCGCTTTCGGCATTGTGGCTTTCGTCGACAATAAGAACCGGATTTAAGCTCCGTATAACGTTTATCAGGGCTGTATCGTCGGTATCTTCCAACAGGTGCGAATTGCTCTTGTACTGGCTTGCAAATGGGGCTAACTGACCGTTTTCCTGGTAAACCTTCCTGTCCTCTTTATTTCGGGCACGAAGGCTTGAAAAACTCATTACAACAATGGTTAACTGCTCTTTTACTACAGTTGGATTGAAATTAGAACCTTGCAAAAGGTCTTTCTTTTCGTATACTTCAACACGGTGGTTAAACAGGCTATCGAGTTTTTGCCTGTAAGGGTGATCGGGATTGCTTAGGTTGTTAACGGTTTGATCGAGGAGGTTACTCCAGGGAACCAGCCAGACAACAAATTTAGGCATGTCGCTTGTGTAGGCAGCAAAAATGCTGTGCAACGCATTGCAGGCAATAAAGGTTTTGCCTCCCGCGGTTGGAACTTTCATGCAAACGTGGGCAGCTTTGGGAATGGTGTTTTTGTAGGGCTGCATCCCATTGCCGTTGATCGGATTGTACGGCCCTATACGATCTTCCCAAAAGCGATTGAATGCCACATCGGTTTTATTGTACCGCTGTACATATTCGAGATATAATTCGAGGTCTTTAATTACTTTCTGCTGATAGCTTTTTAATTCCATTACTCTTCAATTTCTTTATTTCTACCTTTTAACGCTTTTGCATTTTGGCGGGTTACAATGCTTTTGCCTGTTTTGGATTCAATCTCTTTGCGGGTATTACCGGCAATGGTTCCGCCTTGTTTTGCAATGGTCTTGCTTTGATCGAAAGTTTTTGGTTTTTTCTCTTTGGAGATTTCGGTGGTGGTGGCTTCGGCAAGCATATTTAAAACCAGTTCGAGGTTCGACATATGGTCGCGGAGGTTTTCCTTTTTCAAATCTTTAAACTGTCGGTATTGTTTGGTGGTAAAACCCGACCAGGCTTTGGTTATTTCGTCGGTGAGGATTGCATATTCCTGCCCTTTAGTTACACCACGGTTTTCCCATTCATCGGTAAGTTCCTTGCGGACTTCGATGCTTTTCAGCCGCTGATTAATCCAATTGGTTGAATACCCTTTGCGCAAATAGGTTTCCATAGCCCGCTCGAAGGTTAGTTCCGGGTCCTGTGTTTCGTTTATGCGTTCGTTACCCACTTTGGCAAGCCACATTTTGAATGGTTCAGCTTTGGGCGAAGGAATGGATTGTATGAGCCGCAATAGCTGTTCGGTATCGGCAACATCGGTTTTATAATATTTGCCATCTGCCGATTGCATTTTCAGTTGGTTACAATTTGTAACCAACTCACTGCCTTCCTTTGTTAGCCTGTGTTTCAATACTTTCCAGTAATTATTGGGATTAGGACTATCGGTTAATATACCCACTACGTCAACAATTGAAAAATACCATTTCTCCTGTTCTTCGTCCCAATGAACACGGATTTTAACATCGTTGAAGAGCCGGATTGCTTTTTCTTTTTCCATATTAACAAATGGTCGTTAAAGTTTTAAAGTTTGAAATGATGTTTTCCCTCTTATGAAAATAATCAATAAAAATAATCAAATTCTTACAGTAGTAACATTACTGTAGTCGAAAAGAACAATAAAGCAGTTTGAATCTTTGCAGATGTTCGTAGGCTCTATAAAATTTCTTATCTGATTTTATGAAGCCTAATGAGGTATCAATCCAATATGGTTTCTAATACATTTGTCATTATAACAGAAATTTATAATTATTTCAGATTTAAAGTGTTGAATATCAGAATGGATAACATTTTTAATACAATAAACCCAATTTCCTGTTTCTTCTCCAAATAACGGGTTGTCATTATTGTAAAATGTGTATTTAATCGAGTGAATAAGTTTTACCTTTCCAAATATATTTTTTGCAGCATTTATTATTCATATAATCAATATAGGAATCTTTGGTTTGGCTTAATAATTGTCCATCATCAGTGAATACCGGAGGAAATTGCGAACTGGTCATAAGGTTATATTCATAATAATATTTACCATTATACTCATATCTGATCCAGGCGGAAATATCACTAAAGGAGTTTGTATCTTTCTGATCCTTGGCAATTCTGTCTTTCAGCCATTGAGGTACTTCCTTATTTGGTACAAGATAGTCCTTTTCGCAAGAGGTAAGGAATAAGGAAAACAGAAGTAAAATAAAAACCTTTTTCATAGTATATGAATTTACATTGTAAAGATACATTATTTTTTCATTTTCTGTACTTTCGGTATTGAAATTTAATGCATATTTTCTTTGCATGAACCTTCCATCATCCCAAGTTATTTACAACTTGTGACAAATCGTCACGGTTTCAGCTCTTGCATTTTTATTCATAACTCAACATTCATAATTCAAAATTCTCGTTTAGAAGCGTGTTACATCACGAGGAATCTTTTTGAAAATAATGTTCTGTTTCATCATAAAATCTTTTGGAAGCAGGCAATTATCAGCATATACTACATACTGCCCTGCTTTGGTTGTTATGGATGCCAGGGTATCGAAATCAAGTGTTGTTTGGGATTCTTTTTCGTATATGAAATAATACGCTGTTTCTTCCTTTAAGCCTAAAAAGTATGGATTAGTATTTACGATTTCAGATTTACGATTTAAGATTGGGGAACCGTAGGCTGTACGTGTTTCGCTGTACCAGATGTATTCCCTAATCTTTTCAGTTTCAACTTCCTCGTTCAGGAACTCGTGGTTATCGCCAACAAAAAGCGGTTTGCCTAACTCATAATAATCGAAACCTCCGCCGGTTCCTTCTTTATCGGAATAGCCTTTTATTACCCTTTTCACTCTTTCAGCTGTAATGGTTTCTGCATACTCCTCCATTTCAACGAGGATGAATTTACGGTTGCCATCATCCTCTTTATTAATGTTTATTAAAGCATGAGCGGTTGTGCCGGAACCAGCAAATGAATCTACAACTATGCCATCAGGATCATTCATTAATCTAATAATCCATTCTATCAATCCTGTTGGTTTTGGAGTGTCAAAAATCTTCTCACCAAAGAGGCTTTTTAATTCAGCTGTTGCTTCAGAATTGTAACCAATAGTGTCAAGCCATGTATTCCAGCCAAAAGATTTTTTCTTATTTCTGACTTTTTCGAAAGGAAACCATCTTTCAGTTTGTCCATCATTTGAAATGCCTTCATCAAACTTTCTTTTTTCCCAGACTGCACAATTAGGATCATCATAAATCTCTATCATTTTTGGATTTCGTTTTCCCCATCTCCATCTTCCTTCTTTGCCATCATTTCGAATAGGATAAACTTCTGTTCCATCAGGAGCAATGAGAGGGAACCACATTTCAGTTCTGTCTTCTCGAAGAGACTCACTCCCCCATTTACTTAATTCTCTTCCTTTAACGTATTCTCCTTTTTTATCTTTTAATACTGTGCCAGTTACATCCTTTATTTCCAATCTTAAACCAGAGGTATTTACTTTGTAATAAACTAATAAATATTCATGGCCTATTCTAAGTGCATCTTTGCCTTTGCCGCCTGAAGGTTCGGATTTTACAGGAACACATGCTAATCTTTTATTAGCACCAAATATTTCATCCAGCAAAAGTCCTAGTTTAAAAACCTCACTATCATCTATGGATATAGCAATGAACCCATCTGTATCTAATAATTTATATAAGAGTTTAATGCGTGGGTACATCATACATAGCCACTTATCATGTCGGCTTAAATCTTCACCTTCTCTTCCAACAACATCACCTAACCATTTTTTTATTTTTGGATCATTTACATTGTCATTATACACCCACCCTTCATTACCGGTGTTGTATGGTGGGTCAATATAGATGCACTTAACTCTGCTTTCGTACTTAGGCAAAAGGCTTTTCAGGGCTTCGAGGTTATCGCCATGAATAATAAGATTGCCGCTATTGGTTTCGTCGGTCTGTTTGCCAGTATTGGCATTGAAGCCATACTTATGCTCTAAAATGCGATAGGGTACGTCCTGATGGTGATTAATTACTTTGTCTTTTCCGATCCAGTGGAGTGTGGGCATAGAAATATTAGCTTTTGCAGTTTATATCAAAGTTGTAATAACCGTTAACGAAGTGAAATAACACTTTATGTTTGAAACAAATGTTGATGAACTGAACATTCATAATGGTATAGCGGATTACAATTATAACGTCAAATTTAAACAATAATAAGTAAAAGAAGGAAATTGTCAATAAAAAAAGAAAAACTGCAAAACTTGCAGAGGATGCGCACGGTTTGCAGTTTGGTGCAGGTGTGTTGGATTCAGGCTTATTTGCCTTTCAGCTTCTTCTTTACAATATCCTTATCGGCAGTTTTTACACGGCGTTCCAGTTTTTTAATGTCTTCTTCGGGAGGTAATTGCTCAGGTCTGATGCCACTTTTACCCAGTAAGTCTCTTACATCCGTATTGTTTTTTACATGCTCTTTGGTGATTGTATTTTCACCTTTGAGGTTATTTTGCTTCACATTAAAATTGGTAATTTCGGTTGCCAGTTGCTTGGCGGTAATTGTGATTGTAGGTAAAAAATCGGCTAAGGGCCGGTTTTCGGCAACACCTAATTTGCGTTTCATGGCACTGGTATTATATCCGCCAAACAAAGCCCAATCGCCTTTACTGCGTATATTTGCAAAGCCTTTATTATCAACGCCTCTTTCGTAAATGTTTTTAGACAATTCAGTTTCGGTAGCTGCTAATTTTTCCCGTGCCTGCAAGCGTTCCATAAGCAGGATGCGTTCCTGCAGCAATTCCTGTTTTCGGGTTTGTATTGCAAAATAGCTTTGTGCAAACGCAATTTGTTCTTTCTTTGGGTCGCCGTTTTGAGCAATAAGGTAACAGGCATACCGGGTGAGCATAATGTCGTCTTGTTCCCGCTTTGCACCCGAACCAATATTGACCATTTTGTTGACGTCAACGAAATGGTCGGAAACCTCTTCACCAGTGGTTTTGCAGCTAACTTTCGCTTTTTCAACTGCGTTTAAAAAATTCCGCCAATCAGTATAACCCAGCAAGTCCTGCAATTCGCGGGCAAGCCAATATTCAATGCCATCCTGTTCGTAGGCGTATTCTTCGAAGGATTTATTGAGCCTTATGATAGTTTCTTTTTCCATTTTATAAGTTGTTTATCCCAATAGTGACTATTGGCAAATTTAAGAAAACCATTGCAAAGTAAAACTAATGTAAACTTTAAAGTTTCAAACAATATGAGGTGGACTGTTTGAAAATAATTGTAGTCGGATATCAGATTTTGGAGTAACTACCAAACTGAGGCTGATTCAAAAGATGGCCATTTAGTTCTTTGAGCAAGCCATCAACAGACCGGGTCGAAAGGTTGAATTTTATTCCCAGCTCGATGGCTTCGGCACGTTTGAAGGTATCAGGCAGCGCATCGAAGAATCTGCGTTTATTGCCGCCATTCTTAAAGAGAGTGGCATCGTTTTGTTTCGGCAGATTATGAAACATAAGAAGGCTATGTTTGAGATAGAGGTCAGCCAGTTGAACGGCTGTTTCAAAATCGATATCTGAGCATTGAATATTTGCGGAGGTGTCGCCGTTTTCGACTTTGCGCAGCGCTGTAAGAATCATTGAAATACGATGAAGAATCAGCCCCAGGCGTTTCACGATGCTTCCTGCATCATCGCCGGCAAAGGTGACCACTTCATAAAGCCATTTGCCACAGATTGCATTGAGCATGCCCCATTGATCGCGGGTGAGATCAATAGCAGTGGGGTAATGCTGAAGGAAATTTATCATTTCCCAGGTGTCGTGCGAAAGCCTGGTGAAATGGTCGGTAAGATTAATGTTATTAGCATAGGGCGAAACATCGCGCCATTGTTGATCGACTTTGAAAGCGTAAAAAACGAAACGGCTGAATAAACCATCTTCGGAAGAAGCTATGAGGCCGGTTACCTGGTTAGGAGTTCCGGAAAGCGCAACCGACAGGCGGGGTTCGTTAACCTCGATATATTCGTTGTTGGTTTTCTTGGAACTTGAAATGCGTTCGTGATGAAAAGCTTTGCGGAGCATATCGGAATATCCGCCCCACTCCTGTTTCAATACATTGCCCATTGTATCGGCTTCGGTTTCGCAAATGATGCCTTCACCTTCGTTCTGCTGAAGGTGAGTGAGGATTTTTGCATAACTTGAATTTGCCGGAATGAAAACTACTTTGAAGGGTGGTTGTTCGGGAGGTGGTTCATCAGGATCGTTCTTTTTCTTTATCCGCTGCCGGGTTTTGTACTGGTTTAATTCATTATCATATTGCTGCTGTGCATCCTTACTTGCCCGAATTAAAAGATCATGATGTTTGTCGGCCAGCATCTTTGAGAATTTCAAAGCGCCTTTGCCGCTTGCAGCGGGAGCAATAATGAAAGCAAAGAGATTCGGATAAACTTTTTGCTGGGCATAGATACCGGATACATTAGGCATACAGCCGCTAAGGATAGCAAGTGCGCCGGTTAAGAATACGTCCCTTTCGCGTTTGTCAGTGAAAGCATCAGCACCTGACCGCAAGATACCAGGCAGATTACTAAAAAGATCATCTGGAAGCATGGGCGAATCTTTTAGGAAATCTTCCTCTGCATCAGTTGAAGAATTGAGTGATGAAGATTGCAACTTTGCAGACTTTGCAGAGTTTGCAAACTTTGCAAATTCACCGGAATGATTGAAATATGCACTTCGGACTGATGCTTTTATTTCTTTTTGAGAAAGGTTGAAATGCTGCGAACATAAGTCGAGAGTAGCATCTTCAGACAGACCGGCTCTGTTGCAATTAGATGCCAGCAGATAAATATAATTATTACGGTTTCCATCGGAGTAATTTTCTTTGTGATTCGTAAATTGAATTTGTTGTTCAAAAATGAAAAGAGCGTTCAAGTCCTCAGATTCATTGGGAAGAATAGCCGAGGTAGTTGGAGGCGAAGGCATTTGGATAGTTTCTTCCATAGCTGTTTCCGGAAGTTGTACCAGGAACTTTTCATTATTCAGGTTCTTGTATAAATCGGGATCGTAACTCACAAAGCAAAGCCGGGTAATGTCCTTGCATTTTGGATCGCACAGGATGCCAAGGTTTTTTTCGTAATAATCCTGGACTTGCCGGTAGGCAATATCATGATGCATTCCGGTTGAGTTTACCTCAACGAACAATTTTAGTCCGTTTCCACTTGGGCTGCAGAAGCAGCCAAAAGTGTATGGAATTTGAGTTGCCCTGGTATTGATATCATCCAGTTGCTCAGGAGAAAGTTTGTCGAAATCGAGATGAACGAAACCGCTGTATTGGTTGAGCAGATCAGATTTGCGGCCACCTTCGAAAGTGCCTGAAGGTGTAAAAGCTGGCAGTTGTTTTTTAAGCTGATCAGCTTTTTCGGTTTCTCCGGAAGCAATACAGGAGCGGATGCGTTCGACCTCAGCCCTGTACTTTCCGGATTTAATGTCTTTCAGAATCAAGATCAAGGATCTATCCTCAACCGGTTGATTGAATCCTGTGAATATGGTTGATGTTGCCATATTGTTCAGGTTTTAGCTGGTTTGTGATGCTTATCGAGCAAAGCCAGAATATCAGATAAACGGTAGTACATTTTAGAACCTACCTGAGAATAGGCAATGATCCCTTCATCACGCCATGATTGTGCCGTTCGTTTGATGATATTCATTACATGGATAAATTCCTGGTTGTCGAAAAATACCTGCTCTGGATCAGTATGCTGCTTTTTAGAAAGAATTTCTTCAATTCGGTGTAGCCGGTCCAATACGCTTTCGAGAGGTTCACGGCATGTTTTGCAATGTTCCATGATTACCTCCTTTTGTGACTGATTACATAATCTGTAGCTTCTTTGTCAATTTCATCAGAAGTAGATTGACGGTTGCGTTGCAACCAGTCCTCCAGTTCCTGACGATTGAAATAGAGTTTTTTACCCTGGGGACAGAAATGCGGTATCTGCCTGGTGCTTGTCAACTTATACAGGTGCGAAGGACTTATTTCGAGATACCTGCATGCCTCATTAAAATTGAGGACAGATTTTTGGAGCAAAGCCTGCTCATCGATTTTTTGCTCAATCTGGCTGAGCCTTTCAAGAATTAATTCATCTGTTGTCATTTTGCACTGATTTTAAAGTTCAGCGACAAAAAGACAGGGTAAGAGAAAGGAATGAAAGAGGTAACGTTACCGTTACCAATATTACCGGTTTAGTTGGAATTTAAAATTCTAAGATCATGTTCGTACTTAGCCGGTTTTACTGAGAATTTAGTTTTTAAGGTCGCCCATTCCTGAATATCAAATTGTGAAAAAACTGCTTTGAGAAAACTGATCCATGAGGGTTTTATCTCTTTCGTTCCGTAAAATGATTGATGCATCAGATAAAATGTATAGCGAATATGACCAGTTGAAAGCCGGATTTGGGGTATTTGGATAATGTCTTCTGGGATTTCTTCGTGTTCAATCAGGTAGTAAGTGTATTCCATCATGTGATTGAAGTCAACGGAAGTCATGATCTTTTCGTTTGAAACGTTGTACCCGTTGAAGTGTTTTAAAAATTCCTGTGCCTGAGTTTTGAGGTCATCAGAAGAAACTTTCTCCTGGATGGGTAGGGGAGGTGATTTTTTTGCCCCATGTTTATCAGCAGGATCAACAACTGCAAATGAGTTACTCAGGTTGCCGCGATAGGCTTCCGATTGAATTGTTAGCCATTGGTATAATTTCCTTGAGGCAGATTGGTTTGTACCCTGAATTTTGATCTCTTTCAGGAAAACAAGTTTTTCAAGATTCCCGGAAACGATTTCAAAACGCTCATGTCCATAAGTCTTTTGATTGATGTCAGATGAAATGGATTCTTTTGAGGAAGTGAAAAGGTTTGCAGAGTTTGCAGAGTTTGCAAGGTTTGCAAATTCTGTAATTTCATTTGGTAGCTTGAATTGCTGAATAAAAATATAGTTTTCGAGAGCTGTGATCGCATTTGTCGCAACTATTCCGGCGGAACTGAATTGATCTTGCAAAATATGAAGTAATTCAGTTGCAGTTTCCTGATTGGCAGTGCCAGAGCTTAAAAACTGAGTGATTTTATTCTCGAAATAAAAAGAACTTTTTTGAAAGACGGATTCATCCGGGCATGTCTCCTTCAAAGTGCTTATAAAAAAATCTTCAAAGGATTCAATAGATTTTGCATGGATACCAAAGAGTTCCTGTACATCGAAAACCAGGGCAGAAATATGCATTTTGAGCAGATAAAAAACAAAATGTATTAATTGGTTGGTTGCATCTTCAACTGAAGTGTTAGGCGATGGGCCATAGTCAGGAACACTCATGAAGCCTCTGAGAGCTAATTCATGGGAAGCATTTTTTGCAAAATACTTCAGGTCTCTTAATGCTGAGTTTATCAGGTAACGGGCATCAACCTCAGAGGGGCATCTGGAAACACCTGCAGCCAGGTTGTTAATGTATCGCAAAGATTCTGCCTTTATCAGTTCTGCATAAAAGCGGGAGTCATTATTATATGGGCCAGGTAATGCTAAATTATATAGAGGCCGAATTGAAAGCGACGAGCTTTCATCAAGATTGTTTTCAGGGAAAACCCATAGTGATTTATGATCTCTTAAAAGTTTGTAAATTCTGGAATGCAACGCTCGGGCATTATCCTGTTTTAGAGCCGGGGCTTGATTTAGTATATCTGCAAAATAACGATCATCCACAATTGAAACTTGATTTGGATGGAGTGCGCCAAAGAGAATGCTATTTATAATATCTGATACCATGTTAAAGTTTTATATTTATTAGGTTAGCCGCAACTTTCTTCTTATCATCAATGATCTTTGCATAAATCTGTGTTGTCTTCAGATCCTTGTGTCCAAGTAATTTTGAAACTGTATAAATGTCAGTTCCCAAAGTTAGTTGAAGTGTTGCATAAGTGTGCCTCGCACAATGAAAAGTTATAGATTTTGTTATACCGGCTTTCATTACCCATTGTTGTAACCGTAGATTATGCCAGGCACTATATTTTAATCCGACAAAAACACGTTCCTTCTGGGCTCCTCTTTCACCCATCAGGCTATAAGCCTGATCTGAAATAGGTTGAGTTTCGGTTCCTTTGGTTTTCTTCTGAGTGAAACGGACATAATACCCCATTTCTGTTGAATGCTGGACTTCGGACCAGGTCATTTTATTAATATCTGACCATCGAAGGCCGGTTAAAGAACTGAACAGAAATGCCTGCTTCAAAATAAGGATTTCACATTCAGCTTTGGCTAAATCCTGAAGCTCATTCAGGGTTAGGAATTCACGTTCGTTTTCTCCAGGCTTAATACCCTCTGTTTCAAAAGTTGGATTACTTTTTAAGATGCCATCTTTGTTTGCTTCCTTGATTGCTGCCCGTACTTTATTATAATAGGAACAGGCTGAATTTTGTGAAAGTGGTTTTTTAGCAGGTGTCCGTGCGTCATTAATGAGATAATCTTTAAACTCATTAAGCCATCGTTTATCTATTTGCGAAAAGGTTACGTCGAACTTTGCAAAGGCTTTCAAATGTTTCAAAGCACTATCCCAGTTGCCGTAGTTCCCCAGGCTACCTTTACGCTTTTCAGTAAGGTTTTCCATGTACCTTAGGAAACTTCCTTTCAATTTTCCGTGATCCTGAAAGCCATAGATGCCGTTTTGTAATTCGAGATGGCGTTTCGAACGGATAGAATCTGCAAGTTCAAAGTTTTTTTTGTTTTCCTCCTTTTGTTTCTTGGTCAGCTTTCCTTTCTCTGGTTCCGCATATAGGTATATCTGAAGATATTCTAATTGCCTTTTCCCCTTATGATAGAAATCAAGATAAAGGCTTGTCTTTGAACCTTTGGTGCGTTGGCGAAGTGTAACTTTCATAAAACCGGGATATTAAAAAGGTTATCAATTGCTTTTCTTGTGATAATTGTCCGACTACCAATTTTTCCAACCTGCAATTTGTTGGTTGAAATCAACCGATGAATGGTCCTGCGACTTGCACCAATCAGCATAGCCGTTTCGTCAATGCTGAGAAACTGCTTTTGCTGAACAACTACCTCAACCGGTTGCAGAACTTGTTTCTCAGGTATAGACTGGGGTTCTTTGAAATTATTGATTTTCTCTTCCCTCTTCAATTGCTTATAGTGTCGCCTGTTGCAAGTGTGACCACAATAGCGGGTAGTTAGGGTTTTTGCTGTGTACTCCTTTCCACAGTAAAGACAGTTTTTGGTGATTTCGAAGTTGCTGCTCATAAGACTATAATTGCCGGTATGTGTCCAGATGTGTCAGTGTGTGTCCTTGTGTGACATAATCTCTCAGTTTTGTTGCCAAACAACAAGGGCAACATATCTGGGCAACAATACAGCAACAAATATAGTGATAAAAGTGCAAATAGGCAACAAGAAAAAGAAAATAAATTAATATAAAATTAAGAATAACAGATAGTTAACAAACAAAGGAAAGGTAATTACTTTCCGATACAAAATTTTCCAAAAATATTCCCCAGTATATCCTCCGTGGTAACCTCCCCTGTGATCTCACCCAGATAATGCAACGCCGTTCGTATATCCGAGGCTATCAGGTCGGTCGGTATGTTTTCTTCCAGACCTCTTGAGGCTGCATTTAGTGCGCTGAGTGTACTGTTAATGGAATTATAGTGCCGTGCGTTGCTTACAATAGCCTGGTCGCCAATATTGGCGGTCTTTGCAGTTTTTACTAAACGCTCAATAATCAAGTTGATATTCTCCTTGCGCTTGGCAGAAATAAAGATGGTTTCAAGATCGAAAAGCGCAGTAATATGCGAAGGAGATTCGATCATCAGGTCGGTTTTGTTGCCGATAAGTAGGAAATGTTTTTCCGGATTATTAATATGATCGTGGAATTCTTCCTTTAGTTCTTCAATTTCGTCAGCGGTTATGGTGCTGATATCAAAAAGGTAAAGAATTGCCGA
>JBBSDC010000019.1:0-40519 GCA_038249705.1 Bacteroidales bacterium
GTTTTTTGCTTGCCACTAACGGCCGACGCTATGGCAAGTGCGGGATTAAATTGTTGCTCAACTGTCTGCCAGCACAAATGTATGTAAAGATTTCAAATGTTTCAACGAACACGCAAACCCGCATTTGCTATAGCGTTTGTTATGCACTGTTTTTTATTCAACCTTTTGATTTCCACCGATTCCTATTTCATTCAAGGTTAAATTAGATGGAAAATTTATGTAATTCTTCCAGAAGATTTTGATTTTCGTTTCGTGTGTTTGATTGTCAATAACCTTACAAGCGATTTTGTCATGAGGTTCTAACTTTAAAGCATGACACTTTTTGTATTTCAGTCCGCTGTTACAAAAACATGGTTCGTTTCTTTCAAAAGGAATGATTGTCTCGTCATGAGATTCCGGTGTCGCTAAAAATGATTTAATGAATTTGAGAATACTCATGATGATTCAAGTTGTCTTGTCTAAAGGATAAATTCTTGCAAATTCAGTCTGAAATATTTTCTCTATGTAGTTGTTTTCTATGTTGTTGCGTGTCTTTTTAAAATAATGCCCAACAATTCGATAACCACCACTGTGGCAGTTATATTTAACTTAGTTGTGGCGAAGTTTTTTTTGTTTCTGTGTTAATTTCCAGTATGTTATGCGAATTATCTGTTGCAAATACCTTTATGTTCATTGTTTACTATTTATTAACAAGTTGAATACCACTAAAACATCGAACAAATATAAACTTTTTTTATATATCCAAATTATCCATCTCACATTTTATTTTTTTTTGAACCCCTGCTTACTTTAGTTTTCTCAAACATGAATAAAATATTGGCTGTCCTGAATTTGCAACTCAGGATAAATCGTCATCAATATGTTTATATTAACCCCCAATGGCAGGCATTTGTAACTTAGGGTAACTATCTCAGGTACATGCCTTACTTTTAAAGGTACGAGTTTTACTTTTGGAAGTTTGAGCCATACTCTTGATCGTCAGGGTCGCACTCTTCATGGTCAGTACCGTACGCGTGATCGTAAATGCCGTACTTTTGATGCTGAGTGCCTTACTTTTTGATACAGAGTGCCTTACTCTTGTTGCTGAGTGCTTACTTTTGATACAGAGTGCCTTGAAGGAAAATTACATTGCTCAGAGTTGTCTTCAATGAAATTGCTTCCAGATCTCTGGTCTTGTTTTTGTTAGTGTCATATTGGTCTGCCCAATATTTGTAAGCTTTTCGTACTTCCATCTGGCATTTTAATTACGTATGGATGGAAGCTATGCTACGAAATTCCTCGCAAGCCTCAGCGCCTCATCAAGTCCCTGCGGATTTTTACCGCCTGCAGTTGCAAAACCAGGCTGTCCGCCGCCGCCGCCTTGTATTGATTTGGCAAGCTCGCGCACAATATTGCCGGCATTCATATTTTTGGATGCAATTAAATCATCCGAAACCAGAACGCTCAAAGTTGCTTTCCCATCGTTTTCGGAACCCAACACAAGGAAAAGATTTTCAACAACAGCGCGCATTCCGTAGGCAATATCTTTAGCAGCAGTTGCATCCGCATCAATCCTTTTTGCAAGGAAATTAATACCATTAATATTCTGAACCTCACCAATAAGCTCATCTTTCATTTTCATAGCTTTTTCGCGGTTCAGCGTTTCCATGGCTTTGCGCAATTCCGCATTCTGATCAATTAGTTGCTGAACGGCTTTCAGTGGCTCGGTCGGACTTTTAACCAGTTGTTTCAGGCTGGCTACCATGGCTTCCTGCTCATAAACATATTCCTCGGCTTTGGCAGCGGTAATGGCTTCGATGCGGCGGATTCCGGCGGCAATAGCTCCTTCGCTTACTATCTTAACTATACCGATTTGTCCGGTTGCAGTTACATGTGTTCCGCCACAAAGTTCAACGGAATCGCCATAACGGATCACGCGGACGCTATCGCCGTATTTTTCGCCAAAAAATGCCAGCGCACCCATGTTTACAGCTTCTTCCATTTTAACAGCGCGGTGTTCTTCACGTTGCGAATTTTCGCGCACCAACTGATTAGTCATTTTTTCAATGGCAAGCAGTTCATCCTCTGTAACTTTTTGAAAATGCGAAAAGTCGAAACGCAGGTAATCAGGACCAACAAATGAGCCTTTTTGCTCAACATGCGTTCCAAGCACTTTACGAAGTGAATAATGCAGAAGATGGGTAGCCGAATGATTATTGGCTGTGGCTGTCCTGCGTTCCATATCTACCACAGCACGGAAGCCGGTTTCAGAATTATCGGGTAAATTCTCAACTATATGTACAATGAGGTTGTTTTCCTTCCGGGTATCGGTAATCCTGAGGATTTCGTTGGCCGAAACCAGTGTTCCGGTATCCCCGGTTTGTCCGCCGCTTTCGGCATAAAACGGGGTGCGGTCGAAAACAAGTTGATAAACACCTTTTCCTTTAGCTGTAATTTTGCGATAACGGGTAATTTTCACATCGGCTTCGGTAGCGTCATAGGCCATAAATTCAGTGCTTTCGGAAGCAAGTAGTTCGTGCCAGTCGTCGGTCGAAACGGTAGCATCGCGGCGCGAGCGGTTTTTCTGTTCTTCCAGTTTTAAGCTGAAATTTCCCATATCCACATCCCAGCCTAACTCGCGGCTCATCAATTGTGTAAGGTCGATAGGGAAACCGAAAGTATCGTACATCTCGAAAGCAAATTCGCCGTTGATGAGTTTCTGATCGGGATGCGCTGCGATATACTGGTTGAATTTAACAATACCTGTTGCCAGTGTGCGGAGGAACGATGCTTCTTCTTCGTGAATCACCTTTTCGATAAGTGTATGATTGCGTTTGAGTTCAGGGAAAAATTCACCCATCTGAGCTTCCAGAACTGCTACAAGCTTATACATCAGCGGTTCGCGCATATTCAGAAACGAATAAGCATAGCGAACTGCCCGGCGAAGAATACGACGTATTACGTAACCAGCCTTTACATTCGATGGAAGCTGTCCGTCGGCAATGGCGAAAGTTACAGCGCGCAAGTGATCGGCTATAACCCGCATGGCAACGTCACTTTTGTGATTGCTGCCGTATGGAATTCCGGTGATCTTAGCTATTTCAGCAAGCAAAGGAGTGAAAACATCGGTATCGTAATTGCTCTGTTTGCCTTGCAAAACCATGCAAAGACGTTCGAAGCCCATGCCGGTATCCACATGTTTTGCCGGCAGTGGAACCAGCGAACCGTTTGCCTGTCGGTTGTACTGAATAAAAACATTGTTCCAGATTTCGATAACCTGGGGATGATCGTTGTTAACGAGTTGATCACCGGGGATTTTAGCTTTTTCAGCTTCATTTCGAATATCAACATGAATTTCGGAGCATGGGCCACAAGGACCGGTATCGCCCATTTCCCAAAAATTATCTTTTTTGGAACCACGCAGGATGCGATCTTCCGAAATATATTTCTTCCAGATTTCGAGTGCCTCGGTATCTTCGGCCATATTATCGGTGGCATCGCCGCCGAAAATAGTTACATATAATTTGTCTTTATCTATTTTGTAAACTCCGGTGAGTAATTCCCACGCCCACGCAATGGCTTCTTCTTTAAAATAATCGCCGAACGACCAATTGCCCAGCATTTCGAACATGGTATGGTGGTAAGTATCGTGGCCCACTTCTTCCAGGTCGTTATGTTTTCCGGAAACGCGGAGGCATTTCTGCGAATCAGCCACACGCGTCCATTTAGCAGGTTCGTTGCCCAGAAACCAATCTTTAAACTGGTTCATTCCTGCATTGGTAAACATTAAAGTGGGGTCATTTTTTACCACCATCGGAGCCGACGGAACAATATGGTGTTGTTTTGACGTAAAGAAATCAAGAAAAGTACGGCGTATTTCGGTGCTGGTCATCATTAAAGGTAATTTTTGGTAATTGAGAAATAAGTATTGTTAATCGCGTATTTGGTTGTACTTTAGTTGTTTAAAAGCATGAATTATTAAATCGGGTAATGTAGTCAGTGGCTTTTAACAATTGTTCACATCCCAAAAGGCTGCAAATTTAAGTTAAATAATTATTTTTGCCGGTAAGAGATTGATAGTAGTCTGGGAATTAGTAGAAAATTTGCTAATTTGTTAATGCGTTAATGCGATAATATGGCAATTTGTTAATGTGACAATGACATAATTCGGTAAGCTGGCAATATGGACAGGCAATTTGTAAATGGAGTGTATGTTCCGGAATCCGAAATTTAAAAACCAAAATCCAAACTAAATCACCCCAAACCCCCAACCCCCAACCCCCAACCCCCAACCCCCAACCCCTAAACCCTTTAAATAAAGTGGCCAAAGTAAAATACCAGTTTAATACCAATTCACTAAAAATCGAAAAGGTTCAGGTTACGATGAAAGAGCGCCTGAAGCGGCTTGCCGGTTCTATGGCTTTCGGATTGGTATTTGGGATGGTTGTTATTGTGCTGGCATACAATTTCATGAAGTCGCCACGCGAAAAAGTTTTGCAGAATGAACTTGAACAATTCAAACTGCAATATAAGATCATGAACGACCGTATGGATAAAATCCAGAAAGTTCTTGCCGATGTACAGGATCGTGATGATAATATTTACAGGGTGATTTTTGAAGCTGAACCAATCCCGTCCGAAGTTCGCAAAGCCGGATTTGGTGGCGTTGACCGTTATGAACATTTGCAACGGCTTAATAATTCGAATATTATTGTGAATACTGCTAAAAGGCTCGACGAGATTACTAGTCAGATGGTGGTTCAAAGTAAATCGTACGATGAAGTTTTTAAACTTGCGAAGGATAAAGAAAAACTTATAGCAAGTATTCCTGCCATTCAACCTGTTGGCTTTCATGATTTAAGACGAATAGGATCACTGTTTGGCTATCGTACTGACCCTTTTTATAAAGTCACAAAATTTCACGAAGGAATTGATTTTACGGCTGCTGTCGGAACACCGATTTATGCTACAGGCGATGGCGTTATTTCTGAAGCTGAATACAATAGCGGGGGTTATGGACAAAAAATTACCATTAACCATGGTTACAGTTACGAAACCGTGTATGCTCACCTTTCAAAAATAAAAGTGAAAAAGGGACAACGTGTTAAACGAGGTGAGGTGATTGGTTTAATGGGAAATACTGGTAAATCAACGGCGCCCCATTTGCATTATGAAGTTCGCAAATCCGGTGTGCCCATGAACCCGATTTATTTTTTCTTCAACGATATTACCCCTGCCGAATACCAGGCTATGATTGAGTTGTCGAAACAGCCGTCGCAGACATTGGATTAGGTTAAAGGGTTTAAAGGTTCAGGCATTGAACGCCGCAGGCAATTGAGCGTCGAATGCATTGAACTTTTGAATACCGAAGTCAATTGAACCATTAATCTACAATAAAATTATGACCCTACGAACACAACCCATCGGAAAACTTTATTACCGCATTGGCGAAGTAGCCGAAATGTTTAAGGTTAATGCCTCACTTATAAGATTTTACGAGAAAGAATTTGATATCATCAAACCCCATCGCAACAACAAAGGCAACCGCATGTTTACACAAAACGATGTGGATCATTTTCATGAGATATTTCATTTAATAAAGGAAAAGGGCTATACGATCGAAGGCGCAAAACTTCAATTAAGAGGAAAGCGTAACGTTACAGAAGCTCCTCAAGCGGAAGTTTTAAAATCGTTGCTTAGGATGAAGAGGTTTCTGCTCGAATTGAGGGAGCAGCTTTAGTTGCTTAAATGTAAATAAAATCGTTAAATATCGGACTATCAAACATATAAATATAATTATTGGTAAAGTTTGGCGCGAATTGTTGCAATCTCCGTTGGAACTGATGCGGATAAGTTATCGAGCAATTCATCAATTCTGCTGGCTTTGTATTTATTCAACAGCAATTTCTGTGCTGAAATTAATATAGTTACTTCAAGTTTTTCCTTGGTTTGTTTCCCTTCCATATACAGTGCTACCTCATTGTACCAAAGCAAAACAGGCATGTAAACAGTTTTATCAATAAACTTCTTTTCAAGTGAAAGCAGGTTGTATCTTTTTGCAACCGAAATAAGGCGGCTATATTTTTCGGCACTTAACAATGCCTGCAAATAAGCGGCAAAGAAGAGATGCCACCGGGTTTCGAAAATCTCCTTTTTGTATGCATCCAGGAAAGTTGATGCATAGCTCACCGCATTTTTTGCCATTTTATTATAAACAAGCGTGCGGGTATAGAAACTGGCAAAACCGATCTTGTTATAAAAACTATTGGTCTTTTTTGTTTCAGGAATTGATAAATTCATCAATTTAAGTGCTTTATCATATTTTCGGCTCCGCAACAGTACACCGCAAACATTAGCCAGGTAAAACAAATAATCGCTGTTTTTTTGCCTGATGGAAAGGTACCCGAATTTCTCAGCCAGCTCCAGCTCATTCAGTTTGCTGTGCATCATGGCACGATTTGAATAATAATTGGCAAGTAGTCGTTTTGAATAAAAAACGGCACTTTTAAAAATCACATCCAGCTCATCGTAAAGAACCCTTAATTTTTCAAAATCGCGGTAGTTGTAATATAAAAATGTAAGCCGCACAGCTGCCCGATACCTGGTATAGCCATCGAGAGTGTTATCGCTGAAAGTACTTTGCAGAAGTTCATTAAAATAAATCGGGTCACCATCGGGCGATTCATGTTGATTGATTATTTCTTCAGCAGCCTGGTTGAGCTTTTTATTTATCGCTATGCTGCGGTGATAAGCGGCTTCATGTTTCTGCAGGTAATCGTTTGTTGGCTTATAAAACTGGGTACGTACACGTATGAGAAGGTAATCCCTGAAATTTTCGATCATTTCGTAAAACCTCAGAAAATAATAATTAGAAGGGTTTATTGATTTAACCCTGGCAAGAATTTCTTTTTCTTCCTCTGGAGTAATGGCATCAATCATTACCTGTTTCTCAGTATAGGAAAGCCATTCGTAAAAATTATCCACATCCGCCTTATCCAGCATTTCAGTTATCCAGGTTTTGATGTATGAAAATGAACGTTTATCAATGCTGGCATCGTACTCCCTGTGCTGGTTATGATGGTGGCAATTGTAATGTATCGTGCTTAATATCTGATTGTTAACTCCTTTGGTGAACTTATGAATACTCATCAGGTAATCAGCCTCGTGCGGATATAGGTGGTTGGCAAAATCGCTGAAAGTAACTAGTTTGATCCTCATTGATATTATTTTGGGATGAAATTACAGTAAAAAGTAATGATTAACAAGATTTTAGGCCTCTAAAAAATAAGCTATATCGCATTTGTAGTGTGCAAATTGCCGTAAGCAGGATTTTACACCTTGCAAAATGAATTAATTCCGGTTGTAGCCGAAGCCGTTCTTATAAAAAGAATGAGAGTTGGCTGATATCAGTTAACTGATATTCCAACTCCCACTCCAACCCTCAATCAATATGGTTATTATGTCAGGTTATAACCTGATGGTAAATGTTCTTTTAATTAATAAATGCAGATGTTTCGGTATTAAAAACTTCCGGTTTTTCGAACATCATAAAATGTCCGCATTTAGGAACCAAAACCAGTTTGCTGCCGGGTATCAGACTTGCACCGTGTTCGGCAATTTTGCTGGTAAAACCAGGATTCAGATAACGGTTAGGTATAAGCATATCGTTTTCGCCAAAGAAGATAAGGGTAGGCGCTTTAATCTGCGATATTTTTTCCAGCACCGCTTCATCTACCATCCCATGCACTGATCGGGCAACGGCAAGGCAATAATTTTCAAAATCAGAAGCATCGCGCATAGCAATCCTATCCTCAATCATAAATTTTGCATCATCAGGCATACGGTAAAAGTTACTTGCGAGGTTCGATTCGATAGCATCAACAGTTGTAAGACGAACCAGATTTGGTGTCATTACATCTTTAAACCAGTTTTTCTGTCCGGCAGTAAATGATTCAAAACCAGCCGGATCAACCAGTATAAGTCGTTTTACAAGTTCAGGCTTTTCGAGAGCAAGAACCATCGAAATTTGTCCGCCCATTGAGTGCCCGGCCAAATTAACAGAGCCTAAATCAAGTTTCTGTATCAGTTCGGCTATTACACCGGCATAAAAGGTCATTAGCCCGCTATGAGGCTCTTTCGATGACTTTCCATAACCCGGGAGGTCAACAGCAATAACCCGGTATTTTTTACTTAGTTCGCCGATATTTTTTTTCCATGCCGGCAAATAACTGCCAAGCCCATGAATCATAAGGATAGTTTCACTTCCTTTTCCTTCGTCAATATAAGCAAGTTTGATACCGTCATTCAATTCGGCATATTTAACCGGATAATCGTACTTTAATTCGCTCATGGAACTTATTTTGGTAAGATTTTTATAAGGGGCACATGCCGTAAGCAGCAGGAGCAAAAATGGAATGAACGATCTGAATTTCATATTTTCAAGTTTTTTCATCTTCGTATGTTTTACAAGAGTTATCAGAACATCAGCCATTTATATACAACGAAAGCCGTGTATGGATTCACCGGTCGGGTGGCAGAATTTCCGTTGATTGACGAACCGTGCGAATCATCAGTGCTATCGAAGAAATCACCGAGCCACATATAAGCAGCGTGCATTTCGATGCTCATGTAAGGGCCTAAAGTATAAGATACAGATCCGTTTATTTCGCTACCCAGGTTTCGGCCTCCGTTCTGAGGTTTAGCAGGGCTCACAGCCATTGCTGTTCCTGCTTTAACGTTCAGTTTGTGAGGTATCAGATCACGTGTTGCATTTACTGAACCTCCTATCAATCCATAACCCATATTTGATATATCCGAAACTACCGGCGTAAAACGGTTTACAACGTTAGCATGAGGAAATAAAAGATAAGCGCCGGTTCCTACAAAAATACTGGTTGGCATTCCATAGTAGTTTCCGGTTACAACACCTGTGTATTTTTTATCGGTAATTCCATTCGGATCACCCGAAGCATAGATAAAGTCTGCCGAAACATAATCGTTTACAGTGCGTCCATAACGGTAAGCTGCCCTGATATTTCCTGCAAAGCCTGCTATATCCGACGATTTCTGATAACTGCCATCGGTATTGGATCTTACCTTACCCAGGTTGTAATTCAAATATCCGCTCAGTTGGAAAGGATCGAGCAGGAAGTCAGGATTCCGGCTAACATTACCTCCAATCCAAACAATATCAGCTTTATAATCTTTTTGCATATTAAATACAAAACAACCGTTATACGCTGCCATGGTACTTGCCAATCCTTCGCCGAATACCGAAACGCCGCCTTGTCCTTTTCCACGGTCGCGGACATAATAAAGTGAGCCTCCGGCACTCCATTTCATATTTAATTTGTGATGGTAAACCAGCTCGGTTAATGTTACATCATCATCAGCTTCGGTATTGTTTTCGTAAAGAAGGTAATAGCCTGCTTTTACTTTCTGGTAATCGCCGTCGTACCGGGCCGAAACTCCTACGGCATCTGTACCCCAGTATGAAAGCCGGTATCCGGTATTAGTCATTTTATCGAACATGGTCCGGTAAGGATTGTAGGGGGTATCGTAAAGCCGTTGCAAACCTATATTTATGGCAAAGTTTTTTGCCGGAATAAGCTCTAATTCAATATTCTGTGTCTGAAGATTAACCTGATCGCCGTTAATTGCTCCTCCTTTATTCCCGCCTATACCATATTGCTGATCGCCCCATGTCCAGTCGATTTCAAATGAAGCTCTCAGGATAGCTTTTCCATTAAAGAGTTTGGGCTGGTAGATAAAGAAAGGGATAATGCGTTGTTCGAAATAATTTGAAATGGCAGTATCGGAAGTCGATGATGAATTTGGTCCGAAAAGCCTTCCGACTAATTGCCCGTTGAACATACTTGCTTTGGGATACATATCGGTATGTACACCCTGGCTTATAAAAAATGCCAGGAACTGGAATTCCTTATTTGCCTTGGCATTGAAAGGCAGATCCTTGCTAAACAGGTTAAATTTATTGGCATCTGATGCCGGTTTTTCACTGCTGGTTTGGGCAGAAAGCCGGAAAGTATTTGCCAGGAAAACGGCCAGAAAAATTAGTATAATTTTATTCATGGTGCACATTTTAGGTATTAAAAAAAGCAAAGCCGAAGGTAGAAATTGCAACGGCTTTGCCTTAATTTGTTTTTCTATTAAACATTCAGCTTTAAAGCAAAGCTAATTGCTTACAATACGCGAACGAACTTCTGAATATTTAATACACCAAGTGTTCCGCCATTGGAACTTCCAAAACCAGCTGCCGGGGTTGGTGGAACGTTTTGTGTTCCTGAGGTTTGAACTACTTCATACCAAAGTAATTCGGGGCTGGTTTTTATTTCGAAAATACCTGAAGCTACTGCTACGTAAGGTAATTCCTGGTTGCAGGTAATAGTCCAGATTTTACCGGTAGTTGATTTTTCAATTACAAATGTTCCGGCAAATACAAGGTCAGGTGTTGTTGTAGTGTTACCAATATTAAACTGGTTAACTTTGTAAGTAAAGTCATCTTTAAACTCAGCTTCTACTTTAAGTACATTAAAATAGGTTACAAGAAGAGGGGCAACATTACTACCTTCGGACATCCATTTGCCTATAATTCCTAAATCTTTTGTTGCAGCATTCGATTCAATAAGCTCAGCTGCATTCATTGCAGCGCCTTCGTTATCATAAATTGCTGTTGCTGAAGCTGGTTTGATAGTGAATTTTTCAGTTCCCTGAATAATGGAAGTAACTACAAGATTGATGGTTGCAGTAGTGCTGCCTGCTGTGTGAGTTACAGTGTAGGTGAAATCGATTGCTTCCGGAGCCGTTACAGTAAGTGCAGATGCTACAAGCGCTCCTGTATTATCAGCTTTTGAATAAACAGCTTCTGAAAAAGTTACATTGATGGTTTTGTTATCAGCTGATAATTCTGCTGATTTAATTGTGGGTGACAGATTTTCATCCTTTGAACACGAGGAAAGGCTTGTAATAACAGCAAGTGCTACTGATGCGAATAAAAGTGCTTTGTTTTTCATGATTGAGGTTTTTTAATTGATTATAATTTAGTGGGTTAAAAGTATTTAATTGAAATGAGTGTTGCGAACTGATAGTGTATTTCTTTGGGTTGACTTAAAAAGCATCTGATTATACAAATTGTGTTAAATGACATTATAACAGTTAGATAAACTAATACTATTTGGTATCGACCATTACTTTTCCCCAACGAATAACATTTGCGCCCCATGCGTAACCAATTCCGGCAGCTATCATTGAAATGATGCTTCCATCGGTAATTTTTGCCTGTTTCTGAGCCAGATGTAACGAAAGTATCTGATCAACCTGGCCGAGGTGACCAAAGTTTTCGAGGTAAATGGTTTGTTCCGGCGTTAAACCAAGTTCAGAAACAAAAC
The DNA here is from genome assembly GCA_038249705.1 of Bacteroidales bacterium. GTDB lineage: Bacteria > Bacteroidota > Bacteroidia > Bacteroidales > UBA4417 > UBA4417. The sequence goes on from JBBSDC010000019.1 coordinate 11,385, forward strand.
TGAAATACAACGAACGTTTAAAATGCAACGCTGCCAGGTAATTTAGCTCAGATTTTTCGACACCGGATTTAGCGAAAGCTTTATCAATACATGTCATCCAGTTTTTCATCGAAACTTCGTTCAAACGTTCTTTCATATGCTTTTCGTCGAACACGCGCAGCGATTGGTAAGCCTGAGATAAATTTTCGTTTGTAATTGGTTTCTCGGTTCCTCCGAATTCCACACCGGCATCTCTGGCCATAGTTCCATCTGTAATTATATGGGTTCCAAGTAATTCATTATAGCCAAAGTTTTTCTTCAAAAGTATTGCGCCCGCTCCTGCAGCAAGGTTATACATAAACGAAACCGAACTATCCGTATAATCGAGGAAATCGCCGTTTCGGTATCCACCTGCAATCAGAACTGTATTAATATCTGCATCGGCTAACATCATGTCTTTTGCTATTTTTAACGCGGCAACCGAGGTGCCGCAACGCTGCTGAATGTCAATAGCCCAGGCATTTACAGCGCCAATCCGCTCCTGTATATAAATCCCGGTTGTTGTAAGCGGGAATTCTTTCCACTCTTCGCCAACCGATAAAATCAGATCAATTTCAGCGGCCGATACCCCGGTATTTTTGAGGCAATCAATGGCTGCGAGTGCTCCCATTTCTTGAGTGCCATCGCCGGATCCTGCAATAGGTTTTTTAACAATTCCAAGTTTATTGATGATGGCTTCTTCGCTCCATTGCCCTAGCGTGGCGTCCGAAATTTGTGCGGCAGTCATATATGTTTCAGGAATGTAGATTCCGGTACCAACAATGCCTACATGAAACGACGGCGATAAAGATTGTATCATAATAACAGAGTCGGTTTAGTAAATAAAAAGGTTGCTTCCTACAGCCAGTCCTGCTCCTGAAGCCATAAAAAGTACACGGTCGCCACGCCTGATTTTTCCTTCGGAAACAGCGTGATGAAATGCCATAGGCACACAGCCCGATCCGGTGTACCCGAATTTGTCCATTACCGTGGTGGTTTTTGACATTGGTACTTCAAGTGCTGCCATCACTTTACGGATAACGGAATGGTTTATCTGTGTAAAAATAAAATGATTAACCTCGCTGATTGAGCAATCGTATTTTGCTAAAAGCTGGTTGACTACCATAGGCCATAATCTTTCGTTCCGGTCGCCAGGCATAGCTTTCAGACTCAAAAGACCTTGTTGCTGTGTGTCCAGAATTTCTTTTGTAACAGGCATTTTCGTCCCGCCTGCATACACTCCGATAAAGTCGAACTGGGTTCCATCCGTTAAAAGCTGGCTTCCGATATATCCGCTTGTATTTTCTTCTGTCCGTCCCAGAACAACCGCTCCTGCACCATCGGCAAAAATGGAATATCCGAAAGCATCATCATCTCTCAGGTATGCCGGCATATTGTAAACTCCAATAACGACTGCAAATTTAATTGTAGGGTCGGTTGCCATAATTCGTACTGCATTATCGAAGGCAATGGTAAAACTGGCGCATGAAGCCGAAACATCAAACGTCGATGTCCAGGTTTCCTTTTGCTGAATCCTTCCCTGAACAAGTATTGACGTCGCCGGGCTAATATATTCAGGAGTATCGGTTCCAACAATAATCAGCCCGATATCATCACTTTTTAAACCAGCATCAGCAATGGCACCGAGTGCTGCCTTTGCGGCAAAATCAGCAGTTGTTTCATTTATTCCACGCAAATGAGCCATGTGGCGACCATAAATTCCGAGCTTGTTTTCGATTTTTTCCGAGTCGAATTCAAGCCCGGTGAGCCTTTTAAGCTCAGCATTTGAAATCACTGAACCCGGAGCATAAGAGCCTGTGCCTATTATTTTAACTGGTAACATTTCGGTGCTGATTTTGTATTTATAAAAATCCAAGTTTTTCTGCCTGCTCTTTGAGGCTTTCCCTGAAATCGGGGTGGGCAATTGAAATTAATAACGCAGTTCGTTCTCTGACTGTTCGACCGGTTAAACGTACACTTCCCCATTCGGTTACTATGTAATCGGTATGGCTGCGATGCAAGGTAACAGCACTTCCTTCGGGAAGGAAAGGAACAATAGTAGAGATTTTTCCACCCCTTGCGGTAGAGCGGCAGGCAATAATTGATTTGCCTTTTCCATCAGTGCCTTCAATAGCTGCAACTGCAGTATCGGTTTGTCCGCCAGTTCCCGAATATTGCTCAATACCAATTGATTCACTCGAAACCTGCCCCGTGAAATCAATCATAATGCAGGTGTTTATCGATATCATTTTACTGTTTAATTTCATGGCACAGGGATCGTTAACATAACTTCCGCGCAGAAATTCCACACTCTGGTTGTTATCAAGCCATTTGTAAAGTTTTTCGCTTCCCATAGCGAAGGTGCAGATGAATTTATTTTTATGAATTGATTTCTTCCTGTTGGTAATAACTCCAGCTTCGTACAATTCCATCATGCTGTCAACCATCATTTCGGTATGAACGCCCAGGTCCTTTTTGGTATGAAGTGAAAGTGCCGCTGCATTAGGAATATCCCCGATGCCAAGCTGAATTGTTGAGCCATCTTCAACCAGATCAGCAATATGCCTTCCGATACTCATGGCAACATCATCGGGTTGCGGTTCGGGTAGGGTAGGTGGCATTTGCGAAAATTCAACAAAATAACTGACCTCGCTTACATGTACATGCGTGTCGCCCAATGTGCGTGGCAGCTGATCATTTACTTCGAGAATAACTATTTCGGCAGCTTCAATAATATCTTTTTCATACGTAATACCTAATGAAAGAGAAACAAATCCTTTTTCATCGGGCGGTGTGCAGGTACCGAAAAACATGTGTGGACGACGAACTTTAAGCCTGTCGGTGGCCGCGCGGTGCAGCATATTCGGAACATACGTTACAGTGCCGGTTTTGGCTTTTAAAGCCTGCCGCGATCCGGGTGCATGAAACCAGCTGCAAAGCTCAAAATGCCCTTTCATTTCGGGAAGCATATAAAAGTTGTATGGTTTGAGTGTGAGTACCGAAAACACTTTAACATCGGTTACCCGGTCTTTTGTAAGGTGAAATTTTGCCATGCATCCCTGTGGCTCCGAAGCGCATTGAGCAACAATAATATCGGTATCACTTTTAATAAAACCAACCGCTTCTTCTATGCTGATAAGCTTTTCGCGGTATATCGAATCGTACGTTTTCATAAACTGAAATGTTTTTTCTTTTTTAAACTAAAGCCTTGTTTCTTGTTGAAAAATGCAGTGACAGGCTGACAAGAGATGATATTATAATGGCGGTGGCTGCTGCAATGGCCGGATTCTGCACTTTACCTGTAAAATATTTGTCGAAATATCCCAAGCTGAATCCAAGGGTGTTTATCATCCAGGGAGATACATAATACACAAGGAAATACACCAGAAGTGCTGTAAGTGAGCCGGTAACAGCAGTTTTCAACGAAGTGTTTTTGATGAATATACCAAAAACTATAGGAATAAATGCAATCGAAAAGAAGGAGTAAACACCATTTTGAGCAAATATGGCCACACTCAGGTTGGGATACAGTATTTGTGAGCGGGCTGCTATAAACGAGGCAACTGCCATTCCGACGATTACAAGGCGATTGATTATTATGTAGTTGCGATCGTTGCTGATATTTTTGCCAAATAGCGGTTTTATAATGTCGGAAGTAATGGTTGTACTTATGCTTTGAATCAACCCTTCAATAGTAGAAAGTCCTGCGCTTATAAGTCCCAGTATTACAATAAGTCCGATACTGATTGCGACCCATCCCTGTGAAAATATTTTTACTACATAAGCAGGAATAACCCCGTCAACACCCAAAGGTTTTCCGTTGGCAGTAAGATCGGGGAAAGTAAGGCGGGCATACAAACCGGTAAATACTACCGCGTAAAATAATAATTGTATGATAACTGCCGAAATCAAATACTTGTTCACATCACTTTCTTTCTTAAGCAATAATGATTTGGTAATAATATGCGGTTGACAAACAACCGCTGCACCTACCACCATTTGTATGATTATAATTTCGAAAAAGTCGCGGAATAATGGACTTTCAGGGTTTGTAGGTTTTATTAGTTCCGGATTTATGGCAGCAAGCTTATCAAAAAAGGCAAAAACACCGTCTTTGAGGTAATCATAACCGGAAGAAAGAAGTATTACAGCTACTATTACCATGATAACTGCCTGAATAGTATTGGTGTACACCATTGAATTGGCTCCGCCAAACATCATGTATCCAAAAACGAAAACCACAACAAAAAACAACATCCATATTTCGTTCACATTCAAGGAATGGCTCATTACCTTGGTAATTGCCACCAGGATAAGTACAATAAAAGTGAGAAGAAGAACCGAAAGAAAAGCAATGAATAACGCATATCCTTTGCTGCTATATCTGCTTCCGATCCAGTTAGCCAAAGTAAGTGCTTTCACGTTTGTACCATGGCGGCGAAAACTTTTAGTAAGCACAACCAGCGATATCAGCGATGCAAGCGGGAAAAATATTCCGAAGGAAAGTAATCCGCTTATTCCGTAAGCAGCTATCAGCCCGGGATTTATAACAAAAGTTGCGGCGCTTGTCATTGCTGCAGCCAGCGATAACCCGACAAACCAGGGAGAGAAATTAAGGCTGCCAAGGGCGTAATCATTGATATTTTTCGTACGCATTGCTCCACGGATTACGAAAAACAGGATTGTTGCAGCGTATATCGCTATCAGTATCCATCCACCTGTTACTTGTTGAGCTGAGGCCATACTTTCAGTAAAGTTTAATTTTGTTGAAATGGGTATTGGAATGGTAAAAAAGGTTGTGAAAAGCAATATTCAGGTAATGGGATGATATTGCTTTTCACTGTTGTTGTGTTGAAGGTATAGTAATTCTTTCAGTTTGGCAAAAAAAATCAGTTAACTATTCCTCCATCAACGCTTAAAGTGGCGCCATTGATATAGGCAGCTTCGTCGCTGGCAAGGAAAAGGTATGCGGATGCAATTTCTTCCGGCATCCCCAGCCTGCCAAGAGGCACTTTTTCTTCCATTGATTTCAGAATGTTTTCAGGCATTTTTTTTACCATTTCGGTTGCAATAAAACCTGGCGCAACAGCATTTACAGTAACTCCCTTACGACCAAGTTCGCGTGCCAGCGTTTTAGTTATCCCTATTACACCGGCTTTGGTTGCCACGTAATTCGTTTGTCCGAAATTTCCGTAAAGCGCAACAACTGATGACGTGTTAATAATGCGGCCATATCCTTTCTCAACCATGCCGGCACTGATGCATTTAGCACAATTAAAAACCCCGGTAAGATTAACATCAATTACCTGCTGCCATTGATCTGACGTCATTTTCCTGATAGAAGCGTCGCGGGTAATTCCTGCATTATTGATAAGTATATCAATGCGTCCGAATTTTTCGACAGCGTTTTGTGTTGCAACTTCCACTTCGCTGTATGATGCGGTATTAACTTTCGTAAAAAAAGCTTTGCCCCCTTCTTTTTCGATTTCCGAAACAGTAAGAAGACCCTTTTCTTCGTTCATATCCCAGATTAGTACAGTTGCACCTTCCGTTGTAAATTTAATTGATGCTGCGCGACCAAGTCCATCGGCACCACCTGTAATAACGGCTATTTTGTTTTCGAGTCTTTTCATATTTTTAGGTTATTAAGTTCTGTTTTCTGATTGTATTTTTTTTAACTACCAACTACCAAATTCTATCTCCCGTTTTCCCGATTCCTCTATTTGATATTTTCGATAATAAGTGCAGTTCCTTGTCCTCCGCCGATACAAAGTGTTGCAAGTCCTTTGTGAGCACCGCGGCGTTTCATTTCATAAATCAGGGTAGTGAGAATGCGTGCTCCTGAAGCACCAATCGGATGTCCGAGTGCAATAGCTCCACCGTTAACGTTCACTTTTGCAGGATCAAGTTTCAGATCGCGGACAACAGCAATGGATTGAGCTGCAAAAGCTTCGTTAGCCTCTATAAGGTCAATATCGTCAATTGTAAGACCTGCTTTTGAAAGTGCTGCATTGGTAGCCGGTACAGGTCCGTAACCCATAATTGCAGGATCAATAGCAGCATTACCGTAGGATAAAATTCGTGCCAGTGGCTTAACACCGAGTTCTTTTGCCTTTTCGGCTGACATGATTATTAGCATACAGGCTCCGTCATTGATACCCGAAGCGTTTCCGGCTGTTACGGTTCCGTCTTTTTTGAAGGCCGGCTTCAAAGCTGAGAGTTTCTCTGCTTTCAGCCCGTGTTTCGGGAATTCGTCCGTATCAAAAATTATTGGATCGCCTTTACGCTGGGGAATCGAAACAGGAACTATTTCGTCAGCAAAACGTCCTGCTTTTTGTGCTTCTTCAGCACGCCGCTGACTTTCGAGTGCAAACACATCCTGCTCTTCACGGGTAATATTCCATCGTTCGGCTATATTTTCGGCAGTTATGCCCATGTGATAGTTTTCAAATGCATCAGTCAAACCGTCGAGGATCATACTATCCATAACCTGGCCGTGTCCCATGCGGAAACCATTGCGTCCTTGCATAAGCAAATAGGGTGCATTCGACATGCTTTCGGTACCACCGGCCAGCACTACATCAGCATCGCCCAGCATAATAAACTGCGCAGCCATCGAAACAGCCCTGAGTCCTGATCCGCAAAGTTTGTTGATAGTCATTGCCGGCTTCGAATCCGGAATACCTGCTTTAATGGCAATCTGGCGGCTGATATTCTGCCCGAGCCCGGCGGAAAGTATATTCCCGATAATGGTTTCCGAAATATCGCTTCCATTGATCCCGGCTCTTTTAATGGCCTCTTTGGCAGCTATAATGCCTAATTCCGTTGCTGATAAACCGGCCAGGGATCCGCCGAAATTACCAACAGCTGTGCGTACTGCTGATACTATGACTACTTCTTTCATATGTTGTTTTGTTAATTGTGAAAACATGGAATGCCATTGAATAACGTTTCATCAGGAAGAATGAAATTTATGCCTCAAAGCAATTTCAAAGGTTGATTTTCAATATTTTCCACGAAGGAAAAACATTCTCCATATCGGAATCCACCTGAAATACAACTAAATGAGGTTGACGGAAATAGGTATTAACTATTAGCGATAGTGTTAAATGTCATTAAAACAGATTATTATACGTTATTTATATGCTATGGACTTAGCTTTCCAAAAAGAGTGCTTTTGTTGTACAATACATTGAGTTGTAATAATGAAACGTTAAACAGATATTAACACGATCAATTGTTAATCCGCTAATTTAAATTACTGATACAGATGGCAGTATGGATTTTATCTAGAAATACTTTTTCTCAACTAAAAACTCGGTAACATATTCATAAACACCTTCTTCGAGGGTATAGAACGATGCCGGATATCCGGCAACATTAATCAGTTTCGCCATATCAGCTTCAGTAAAATACTGGTACTTTTCGCGGATATCGAGCGGAGTATCAATAAATTCAATCTTCTCAGAGATTTCGAGTGCTTTAAAAACGGCTTTGGCCAGATGGAGAAAAGCACGTGCTTTGCCGGTACCAAGATTATACAAACCGGACTGTGGCTTTTCGTGCATCATAAAATAAAGTACATCAACCACATCTTTTACATATACAAAATCGCGAAGTTGCATTCCATCGGCAAATCCGGATCGGTGCGAACGAAAAAGTTTTGTGCCCCCGGTTTCATTTATCTGCTTAAAGGCGTGAAAAATAACAGAAGCCATCCTGCCTTTGTGAAATTCATTTGGGCCATACACATTAAAGAATTTCATGCCTGCCCAAAATGGCGGTGTTTTTTTCTGTTTCAAAGCCCAGCTATCGAAATTGTTTTTCGATTCGCCATACGGGTTCAGCGGGCGAAGACTATCCACAATGGAATGATCATCAATATATCCATGCTCTCCCATACCATATGTGGCAGCTGAGGAAGCATAAATCAGCGGGATTTCATATTGCGTACAAGCTTCCCATACATGTTTTGAATAGTTAAGGTTGAGGCGATTGAAAATTTCGACATCAAATTCGGTGGTATCAGTCCGGGCTCCAAGGTGAAAAACTGAAATTACTTCGCTATGGTGCTTTTGAAGCCAGTTTATAAATTCGTCGCGGTGTACATGACCGGCAACAGATTTGTGATCAAGGTTATGGTTTTTCAGCGGGTTGCTGAAATCATCGACAACAATTATATTGGTCAAACCCTTGTTATTGAGTTTGTTCACCATACAACTACCAATAAATCCTGCAGCTCCTGTAACTACTGTATATGTCATAATGCTTGAGTTTTCAGTGAACAAAGGTAAGCTAAATGATAAAGAATTGAAGTTTTCTGCTTCTCGTTGTTCTGACTTTTGGCTGAGGGTAGCAGAAGTGGTGGATTTTGTATTACTTATCGGTGACATATTCCAATTCAATCGGAAAAGCGACGAAACTTCAATAGTTTCGCAGGTTCGCTATTTGTAAAAGCCTTTATTGGCCTAAGTATAACTTTTGAAATAACCTTCAATTAGAACCCCATTCAGAATCGCCAAATTTGTCGGCTTGGAAAAGTGTTTATAAATTCTCTTTATCATTTCTCACTTTAGAGTCATGCAAACTCTGTCTTATACTTTTTATTGTACCGATTAGGTATTGTGTGGTCGGCTAACCATGCAGCCAACTTTAAAATAGCACCATCCATCCTTAGATTTTATGACGTTCCTTATTCAATTTCAATTTCACTCACAAATAACCATGCTTTTTGTCCTTCGCCGGGATGGGTAGGAGGGCAGATGCCAAGGTTAGTGGCTTTAATGCGGATAAATTGTGTACGCAGGTTATCGAAATTGCGCGCCAGCATTACCGGGCCATCCAGACGGATGTCATCAGTTTCGGCTGGATAGAAGGTGTTAAGTAAGGTAAACGATTTCCCGTCAGCAGAGGAATAGAACTCAACTTTCTCAGGCAGAAATATCCAGCTTACCGGCAACTGAAGTACATCAATTGCCAGCATTGTAACTGGTTTTACTTCACCCAGATCGACGGTTACTTCGAAATCATCGCCTTCGTAACCCATCCATTGCTTGTTCATGGGGTTGGACGAGCCTATCAGTCCGTCGAACAAACCGGAAACCCCTAGCCCGGGATATTTCGTGCTGGGTTGTGTGGTTAAAGTGGCGGTTTTTATGCCTTGTACAAAAGTGTACATCCTGCTTATAACCTGGCTCTGATTGTTACCTGAAATGGAAATCGCTTTGAGCGAGCTGTTATTACTGATTGTAAAGGGTGAGGTGTATTTTTTTGAACTGATTCCTGGAGTAGTTCCGTCAAGCGTATAATAAATTGCTGAATTTTGTCCGGTAGTGGTAAGTTCGATTTGCTGTGGTCCGGGGAAAGCGCCATCAGCGAGCGAGCACCATGGTTTTGGAATATAAACGGCAGGTTTCGGAGTTGCGGTTTTCGAAATAAAAGCTTCGTTTACAGATCTTCCGATCCATTCGACAGGCGTTTTTAAATTGAGGATACGCGCGATAGTTAATGCCGTATTTGCATGGTCGTTAGGCATTTCGAGAAGCACATTCTTTTTAATACCCGGACCTGAAATTATCCACGGAACTTCAAGCTCGACCATGCTTACACCACCATGTCCGTAACCTACTCCACCAAAATCGGATGTAATGATCAGGCTTGTATTTTGCACCATTTTGGCTTCCTGCAAACCGGTAACAATTTTCCCGATTTCGGTGTCAATCTCGTTTATGGATTCGTAATACTCTTTGGTATTAAAACCTTTGGTATGCCCTACGTGATCGGGAAGTCCGTAATAAATGAACGTGAAAATGGGTTTATCTTTTTTGATGTAATTCATGGCAATGGATGTAACCATAACATGTCCCTGAATAAACTGCTCTTTGCTAATCAGCTTTTTATTCACATATGTGCCGAGCCAGTCCCAGTCGTAAAACATGGCTGTTAAAGCTTTAGGCAATTGTTTGCGGATAAGAGTAAACACAGAAGTAAAATATCCATCGGCATCCTTTACGATAGGCTCAAACCCCTGGTTAACCAGGCTCCATTCATTCGAGGTAACTCCGTGCTGTTCAGGGCCCGCGCCTGACAAAATGCTTGCCCAGTTGGGTGCACTAACCGTAGGCATTACTCCACGGGTTTTTACTGAAATAGCTCCCTGGCTGATCAGAGTATTCATTACCGGAGTATTCGAATACTGGAAAGCCTCGGCTGAAACACCGTCAATTCCGATTAAAATAACTCTCTTTGTCGGATCTTGCTGAGCATTAGTGTGTTGAAAAAGAAAAAGCAGGCTAATTATACTGGCTAAAAAAGTGATTGATCGCATAATCTAATTGTTTTGAAGCTAAAGATAACAAATCTATTGACTTTTTCAGTAAAAATTTTCAATTCGCAAAGAAGATGATATAAGATTATCCTGGTAAGTGCTGCAAAAAAGAAATTCTATTTTACATTCCCATACACTTTTTAAAACAACAATTCCCTCATGATTTGGATATATCATGAAGGAACAATTGCTTATAATCAATACGTTGTAAATCTATTTCACCACAATTTCATCCAGAAATACCCACGAAAGTCCGCCTGCCGAAGGATGCCACGACGGGAGTTTGTTAGTGCCCGTAATATAATACCTGATATACCGCTTGTTTTCGAAATCGCCTGTAAACACATAATTTCGGGTAACTTCTTCTTTTTTTTGATCGCCTTTCACTTCAGCGGTGCCGGCATTATCCCAGGTTATTCCATCCGTTGAAACCATGCATGTTACGCGTTCGGGATGTAAAATCCAGCTTTTAGGATCCCATAACGAACCAATGCTGATGGATGTGAACGAACGGTTTTCGCCCAAATCCAGTGTAATCTGCGGGTCTGCATTTTCCCAGCCCAACCAGTGAACTTTATAACTGTCGGCACCCTGAACCCCATTAGTTATATCCGCCATATTACCCCCGCTGTATTTGGGATTAGGCTCAGGCAAGGCAGTCGCTTTTTTGCGGAATGCAATATTATCGTCAACCTGAACATCAATAAACCGCAAGGTTGCATTGTAGTAGCTTTCAACTGTAAGCGCCGATTCGTTGAGGTATTTCACTCCATTATTTTTACTTACGGTATTAAAATCTTCGAGTATCGCTTTCATTTCCGGTTTTAAAATGAATTTTCTGTCAGTTTCGGTGTACCATCCACGCGGTCCGAACATATCATTTTTCCCTATTTCCATGGTTGCAAACTGAACTGGTAACGTGCTCACTTTTACACGTTCAACCACCTCCGGACTATTGGCTACCGCTGCTTCGGCCTGGTCAAAAAGTTGGTTGTAAATGGCCATGTTTTCGGCAGAGTTAAACGATTTTTCGTGGTGAACCGGCGAACCGTAAATATCGAGCCACTCGTTGGATTTAATGAGTTCCGATTCGAGTCTATCAATATACTCACGCATAAACGGTGCAGCTTCAGCATAATATCCATCGAGGAAAACGGTTTTAACCGAATCGATGTTCACATCCGGATTCCATAGCAAGCGGGCAAGCATATACGCTTTCAACTCAGCCATTTCGTTGCCTTTCATGGTGTTGGTTTGCTGGAAATGCTCGTAAGCGCCGTTCCGGCTCAGGAACTGTATATTGGGTTGTAAAACATGCAGGTTTGGAAAAGGCGTTACGCTGTTGGCGAAATCGACGGTATAATCCCAGAGGTAAATGTTGTGAGTAAGTTTTCCCCAATCGGAAATATCTTTTACAAAGGACTGGCTTGTCGGATCGCTTTCGATACTCTTGCTGCGATTGAGCTCGATGGTGCATAGCATAATCTGAACATTATCAGCTGGTTTGGTCATTTTGGGTGCCGCACGCGAAAACTGATAGGCAAGTGTCGAAATGGTTTTATCCGGAAATTTTGCGGCAATCTGGTTCACGAACCTTAACAATGCACCCGAAGGAGCGCCTTCTTCGGCATGAACGGGGTTGCATTTATCGCACTGGCAATAAGAGAAATTGTCGCCCTGGCTAACCGACCATAAGCGCTTATCAGGCTGTTTTGCCATTTCAACAGTAAGTTTATCGATAACCAGTTTCAACACATCCGGATTCGACATGCAAAGCTGGTCGATAATCCGCTTGCCGTTCATATAGGCAAAATACTCAGGATTCGAACTGAAATAGGTTTCCCATGGCACCAGATTATTAAACGTGTGAACATAATACCCATCGGCAAACACTTCTGGAATATTGTCAACACGCATCCATTCCTTATACGCTGAGTTTTCGTTAAACTTACCATGTACGATCCTGAGCGTATTTAAAGGTTTATCCGAATAGTTTACAGGTTTTAACTCAATAGTTTTGTTTTGAGGAACATACTCAACATCAGGTGCGTAAATGCGGCATCCCATTTGCTTTTCGAGAAGATCAACAACCCCGTAATACGTTCCTTTGTGATTTCCGCCAAGGATAAAAATCTTTTTTCCCTGTGTGATAATCTTGAATTCGTCCGGTTCCAATTTTGTGGAAATTCCAGACGGCAATCTGTTTGTGAAACCGATTGAAATTTCAGCTTTCGCAGATTTTACTTGGTCGGTAACGATATTGAGCATACATCCCGAAATCCGGGAAATATATTTCTGCAACAATTCAGCCGCCTCCTGTTCGCTGACTGTTGCTTTTGCAGATACAACAATTGTGTAAGCCGACTTACCGTTTTCGGTGATCTTCAAAGGTTTGTCCTTTGCAAAAGTAGGAATTGCAAAAAGCATAATTCCTATGATCAAAACAATGAAATGACGTGTATTCATAATCAGTTTGTTTTTTGAAAATGATTTTTTCGTTGCAAATCAGCAAATTGAACTCTTCTGATAAAAAGGCTAATGTGACAAATTCTACACTTAGTGCCTCTCAGTGCTCTCAGTGCCTTAGTGGTTAATCTTACCGAAACAATCTCTTTCCTTTATTATTCAACAATAAGTTCATCCGCAAAAATCCAGCACGGCTGACCTTTATACTCGTGCCATTCGGGAAGTATTTTCGGGCTGATTACGATTACTTTAATATACCTGACTTCCTTTTCAGCAAACATACTCTCTGCCGCTTTTTCTTCTTTTCTTGATGGTGAGCTTGCATCAAATTTGATCGGTTGTATGTTTTGCCAAACTTTTCCATCCAATGAAAACGTATATTGAACCAGCTCCGGAAACAAAACCCAATCATCCGGATTTTTTACGAAATTGAGTTTAACCGAACTTATTTTAACTGGCTTCTGCAAATCGACAACAAATTCCATATCTGTTCCTTCGTAACCCTGCCATCCTGATTTATAAGCGTTAGTGCCTAACAGTCCATCTGTCATAGCCTGATCGCCGGTTCCGGGATATTTAAAAGAATAGGGTTTGATGATGGTAACCGGTTTGCCGGATGCTTTATTCACATTTATCTCACGTTGGTTTACGCTACCGGCGATTTTTCCTTTTGAGAAAAGGGCAGCTTTAACAACAGCGGATTTCTTAAGGGCAAAAGGTTCATTATATAAAGTGGATACAGGAACCGGATCGCTGCCATCGAGAGTATAACGAATTTCCATTCCTTTCGTTTCGCTGGTTAGCACAATCAGGTTATGGCTATTATCGCGTTTCATAGTGAAATCAGCAATAAAAGAGCCTTTGCTATACTTTACGCCCAAATTATCGAGGCGCAGGAACTGGTTATCCATCCGGTTTATAAAATCGTCCCAGTTACGCCGCTCCTGTTGAGACCAAGCAACTTCTGCCAAAGCAATAGCCCTTGGAAATGCCATGTACTCAACTATATCGGATGTTTTCATGTATTCCGTCCACACATTTCCCTGAACGCCAATAATATGTTTTGCCTGATCGGATGTAAGCACAGGCGGTACAGGATTAAAGGAATATACTGTTTTTAAGGTAAGATGTCCGCCAAAAGATTCGGGTTCAGTAGCTGGATCGCCCTGGTAATAATCGAAATAGCAATAGTCGACAGGAGTCAAAATGACATCGTGCCCCTGGGTGGCAGCATCAATAGCAGCCTGAACCCCGCGCCATGCCATAACGGTTGCTTCCGGAGCCAGACCGCCTTCCAGAATTTCGTCCCAGCCGATAAGTTTTCGGTTTTTGGAAATCAGGAATTTCTCAATCCTTTTGATAAAATAGCTCTGAAGTTCAGCTTCGTCTTTCAATCCTTCAGTATGAATACGAGCCTGGCATTTTTCGCATTCTTTCCAGCGCGTTTTTGGGGCTTCGTCGCCTCCGATATGAATGTAAGTTGATGGAAAAATTTCCATGATCTCGGTAAGGATATCCTGCATGACAGTAAAAACAGAATCGTTACCAGCACAAAGAATATCATCGGATATGCCCCATTTAGTTCTTACTTCAAAAGGTCCACCCGTGCATGAAAGTGCAGGATATGCTGTAAGTAATGCAACAGCATGCCCGGGCATTTCAATTTCGGGAATTACTTTTATATATTTTGCAGCAGCATAAGCGACTATTTCACGCGCTTCGGCCTGGGTATAAAAACCGCCATACGGAATGTTATCCGATTCGTCGGATTTTCCAATCTGAGTACCATTACGCATGGAGCTGATGGTAGTGAGAAGAGGATATTTCATAATTTCGATCCTCCAGCCTTGGTCTTCGGTGAGGTGCCAGTGGAAAGTATTTATTTTGTACATCGCCATGATGTCTAAATGCTTTTTTATAAAAGCGACAGTATACATATGGCGGCCAACATCAAGGTGCATACCGCGATACCCGAATCGTGGCATATCCTTTATCATCACCACCGGCAAAGTATATGCTTTTGCACCTGAACCGGATTTTTCGATATCAGGAGGTAAAAGCTGCAATAAAGTTTGTAAACCATAAAAAAATCCATTTGCTGCAACGGCTTTGATAAAAACATTGGCTTCAGTGATTTCGATGGAATAACCTTCTTTACCTAAAGCTACATCAGCCCCCAAAGTAGTAAAAACAATGGTATTGCTTTTTGGGAAAGCAGCATTATAGGACGAAATAGCTAGATCCAATCCTGAAGAACTGCTTATTTTTTTTGTCAGCAGCTCAGCCATTTCCATGGTTCCGTTTGTTTCGTCAACCTGAATACGTGTGCCATTTTGAATATTGAAAACTCCTTTTCCTTCGGTAACCTTCATAGGAATCGGAACAACATTAATTGATCCGGCAATAAGAGTATTTGCAAATGACAGCATGATGAAGCTGATTATAAATAGTTTGCCAAATGATTTCATGTGTGTATATTTCCGTTAGTAGTTATTATTCAGTTCATTATGATTGATCTATTTGCCCTATTTGTAAGATTTCAGTTAGCACTGTCCCCCTTTTTTTAAAAGGAGATGCCCGAAGGGTGGGAGATAAGAATAAGCTATTTTCTTATCCCTCCCGCCTTATGCGGGCAGGAGTTTGTAGGAAAATTTGAGTAACAGACCCATAAAAACGGGGAATTATAATCCTGAATTCGCTATTTTTCAAGCGATTGCAAAACAATTTCCTGCATTTTGCTTGTATTGAGTTCCATTTGTTCTACCAGCCGGAATTGCACTTTTGCCCTGTCGAGGTTGTGGTGAGGATATAGTGTGCGGAAATACGGATCGCCATCAATAAAATCGGTAAGAAACCGCAATCCGATGATAAAAGTCATAAACCGTGCTGAGAAAGCAAGATTTTCTATTTCCACTTCGGTAAGCGTATGTCTGGTACTATTAATAAAACCTTGCGTGTATGCTTCGTATATCGGGAGGTTTATATCAACTTTGGATAAGTCTTTTTCATCCTCAATGGCTGTATTTGCTCCGGTACGAATGGCATCACCAAAATCGAACAATATACTTCCGGGCATAACCGTATCCAGATCAACAATACTCATGGCATGTTCGGTTTCATCGAACAGTATGTTGTTGAATTTGGTGTCGTTATGAGTTATCCGCACCGGAAGCTTGCCCGATTTGATAAGTGCCGGAATTGTTAGCATTTGTTCAACCCTCGACTTTATAAAATCTATTTCAGCCGGAATATCTTTTACACGGTTAGCAGGATTGTTTTTCAGCGAAGTATAAAATGTTTCCAGTCGTTTCTCCATATTATGGAAATCAGGAATAGTTTCGGTAAGTGTATCGGCCGGCAGATCAGCAAGCAGCGACATGAAAATTCCAAAAGCTTTTCCGCCTTCGTAAGCTATTTTTGTGTTTTCAACTACATCGTACACGTGCATTTTGTCAATGTACGTGTATAATCGCCAGTAGTTTCCTTCACCATCGATGTAAAACTTTTTACCATCATTATCTGGAATAATTTCGAGCACTTTAAATACGAGCTTATCGTTTTCAATAAGTTTCCTCGCTAAATGACCGGTAACGATAGCAATATTATTCATCAGTCCTTCAACATCCTTAAAAATATAATTGTTTACCCATTGAAGGAAGTACCCCGGATGGTTAGTAGAATTGGTTTTTATCAGGTACGAATCATTAATATGACCGGTGTTAACCTTTTCATTACCTAAGTATTGACCTTCAATGTTAAAATGCGATAAAATGTTTTTGATGTCTCTTTCCATATTTCTATTTCCAAAGTTGAGCCGGATAAATACCTGACTTTATAAGTTGTGCCAATTTTTCAATAACAATTGGTTTATCCTCTTTATAGGTTACTCCAAACCATCGGGCATTGCTTTTCAGTACTTTAACTTTTGCCTGCGCACTGTTTATCAGGTTGTCGATGGCAGTTGGAATGTAAAATTCAGCTTTTATCGAATCGCTGTTTGCTTTTACAAAATCGCTGAACATGGGTTCTGTCTGTTTGAAATATTCGGGTGTAAATCCCCAGAAATTCATCGACACAAGCGTGTCCGGTTTCAGGAATATAAAAGCACCATCCGAATCAGTGTATGCGATGCCACCGTTTTTGTATTGAATATTGGTACGCTCGGTAACTGATTTCAGGAATTCGTTTTCGTCGGCAAGGCAAACGCCACGGGAAACAGTTCCGTGCTCCGACATGGTATTCCCAACCTGATAACCAACCAGCGAATACTGTGTTTGCTGTTCTGATGTGAGCGAATTAAGGTATTCGGCCATTGTTTGAAAAGCACCGGAACCATAAAAGTCGTCACCATTTATCACGGCAAAAGGTTCATTAATAATATCTTTAGCCATAAGGATAGCATGAGCTGTTCCCCAGGGTTTTGTGCGATCGGGTGATACAAACGAGCCGGCAGGAACCTTGTCGATTTCCTGAAAAACGTATTCAACAGGAATATGTGGTTGTAATTTGCTGATAAAAATATCTTTAAAATCCTGCTCGAAACTTTTGCGGATAATAAACACGACTTTCCCGAAACCAGCCCTGATGGCATCGTAAATGGAATAATCAATAATTGTTTCACCCGACGGGCCTACAGGATCAATCTGTTTGAGGCTTCCGTAACGGCTGCCCATGCCTGCTGCAAGTACTAATAAGGTTGGTTTCATGTTAATTTGAATATTTTGTGTTTATTAACTGCGGATTTTGTGTCCTTTTACTGCAAAATAAAAGATGAATAAATAAATAGGAACCATGAGCCAGTATGCCTGCTGGTTACCAAATGATTCAACCAACTGTCCGTATCCAAGTGGAATCAGTGCGCCGCCTGCGATACCCATGATAAGCAATGCCGATCCTGCTTTGGTAAACTTGCCAAGGTCAGCAATTGCAAGCGGGAAAATAGCCGGCCACATAATTGCGTTGGATAAACCAAGTAATGCAATAAATGCTACACTGGTTATTCCGGAAGTAAAAATGGCTGCCAGAGCAAACAAAATACCTAATACAGCTGAAACTGCAAGAGCTTTACTCTGACTGATGAAACGTGGAATAGTAGCAATTCCGATAATGTATCCTACAACCATTGCCAACAAAGTGAATGTGGTGAAAGTGCGTGCTGTTGCAAGAGGTATATCCTGCGAAAGGCCGTAAAGTATGATGGTATCGCCAGCCATAACTTCAACACCAACATATAGGAACAGAGTAATGAAGCCAAGCCACAAATGAGGGAATTGCCACCATGCGGTTTTATGTGAACCATTTATGGTTGAAGTTTCATCTTCTTTATCTGTATCAACATCAGGCAGATGAATGAATTTTAATCCTATGGAAAGCAAAGTAAGGGCAATAGCGATTATGATGTACGGAACAATTACTTTATTGGCAAGTGAATCGAGTAAAGGAACGCGATCCAGGCCAGTTATTGACTCGAGCTGTGCTACAATATTGGTTGTGTCCTGGTTAAGTACAATGGCACCCAAAATCAGCGGACTGATTGCTCCGGCTACTTTATTGCAGATGCCCATAATAGCAATTCGTTTTGCAGCGCTTTCGCGTGGACCCAACACAACCACATATGGATTAGATGCAGTTTGAAGTAAAGCAAGACCTGTACCCTGAATAAAAAGACCGGTAAGGAAAAGTCCAAAAGTGCGTGTTAAAGCCGCAGGAATAAAAACCAGCGAACCAAGTGCAATTACAAACAACCCAAGTGCCATTCCATTTTTGAAACCCACTTTATGCAACACCCACGATGAAGGCGGTGCCATGAAAAAATAAGCAATGTAAAACGCGAGGGTCACAAAATAGGCTTGAACATTATTTAGTTCACACGATATTTTCAAAAACGGTATTAACGTGCCGTTCAACCAGGTAATAAAACCGAAGATGAAAAACAGCACTCCGATAATAGTGATGGACAACATGTAATTTTTACGGTCTTCGTCCGTTTTTATTTCGTTCATTTTATTTCAGATTATTTGTAAGTATTTGCCTGAATTTCAGTTATTGTTGTAAAAAAGATTTATTTGTTTCCAGTATCAGACAACCTGCCGGTGTGCTGACCCTATTCCCTATTCCCTATTTCCTATTCCCTATTCACTATTCACTCCTCACTCCTCACTATTCACTATTCACTATTCCCTATTCACTATTCCCTATTCACTATTCACTATTCACTATTCACTATTCCCTATTCCACCTCATACCGCACAAACACTTCAATTGCCTCATATTCAGCCATTCCGAGTTTATCGTACAATCGGGCTGTATTCCTGTTTCTTTCTTCGGCACGTTGCCAAAATTCGCGTTTGTCGGCGCCCATAAACATGGCACCGTCTTTTTGCGACTGATGCCTGAAAATCGCATTTCGTTTTATGACAACCTCTTCAGGACTCAGCGGAACGGCCATATCAACCATTTCGATATCCCATTCCTGCCAAGCGCCACGATAAAGCCATACCCGGCAATCTTTCATCCAGGTTTCGTTTTTCATGAGTTCGAGAGCTTCGATGATGATATCGATACATACGCGGTGTGTTCCGTGCGGATCGCTGAGGTCACCTGCCGCGTAAATCTGGTGAGGTTTTAGCTCGCGAAGGAAATCCATTGTTATCTGCACATCGGCATCAGTAGGAGGTGCTTTTTTTACAGTTCCGGTTTCGTAAAAAGGAAGATCAAGGAAATGCACATTTTTCTCCGGGAGGCCAATAAACCTGCACGATGCTTTTGCTTCGCCACGACGAATAGATGCTTTAATCAACAACAATTCCGAAGGTTCAATGCTGTCTTTTTTCTTGTTTTTATAGAAATCGGAAGTCTCTTTGTAAAGAAATTCAGCTTTTGGCTCGATTATATCATATATTTTTTCATAATTCCGAACGAAATCAAGATAGCGGATAGCATCATCATCACTAACGGCAATGCTTCCTGATGTTTGATAAGCCACATGTACATCATGTCCATGTTCAACAAGGCGGGCAAAAGTTCCGCCCATCGAAATTACATCATCATCAGGATGCGGGCTGAAAAGTGCCACCCGCTTCGGGAAAGGCAGTGCCCGTTCGGGGCGTGTTGAATCATCCACATTCGGTTTTCCACCAGGCCAACCGGTAAGAGTATGTTGAAGATCGTTAAAAACTTTGATATTGATTTTACTGAAAACATGACTCGTGATCAGATCCGAAAGGCCGTGATCGTTGTAATCGCGTTCTGTGAGTTTAAGCAAGGGTTTTTCCGTTTTCATACAAAGCCATAAAACTGCTTTACGTATCATGCGGTCGTTCCATTGGCACTGACCTACACGCCAGGGCGATTTAAAACGCGTAAGTTCGGCGGCAGCAGGCGGATCAATAATAAAGGTTGTATTGGTATGATTTTGCAGGTAACTCGATGGTATTACATCCGTTACCGGTCCTTCAACTGCTTTTTCGAGTATTTCGGCTTTTCCTTCGCCCCATGCCATCAGGAAAATTTCCTTTGAAGCCATTATAGTTCCAACACCCATTGTTATAGCGAAATGCGGAACTTGTTCTTCGCCATTAAAAGATTCAGCTGCATCATTCCGCGTAAGCCGGTCGAGGCTTACTAACCTTGTTTTCGAATTATAAGCCGATCCTGGTTCATTAAATCCGATATGCCCGGTACGACCTATTCCAAGTAATTGAATATCAATTCCTCCAGCTTCCGAAATTTTTCTTTCATAATCGCGGCAAAAAGCTGCTACATCATCCTGATCAATGCTTCCTGATGGAATATGAATATTTTCAGCCTTAATATCAAGGTGTTTGAAAAGTCTGTCCCACATGAAGTGATTATAGCTTTGCTGATGGTTGTGCTCAAGCGGATAATATTCATCGAGGTTAAAAGTGATCACATTCGAAAAGCTTAGCCCGTCCTGCTTATGCCAGCGTATCAATTCGTTGTAAACAATCAGTGGGGTGGATCCCGTGGCAAGTCCGAGAACTACATTTCTTCCTTCATTCCGGCGTTCCTTAACAAGTTTCGCAATGCGTGCTGCAACTTCTGCAGAACCGGCAACTGCTGAAGGATACACCTGAACGGGTATTTTTTCGAAACGGGTAACAAAAGCGTCATCGTTCCACATCGAACTGTTCGATTCCGAAGGATATCCTTTAATATCAGCGAGTTTCATGTCTATTATCCTATTTTATTTTACTACAATTTTATTTTTCCACAGTTTTTTGCAGGATTCTCTTTGGCAACCATGTTAAGTCGGTAATCCGACCTGCAAAGTTTCTTCTGTTAAATGCAAAAGCTTTGGTATATATATAAGGTATACCAAAGCAGTTTGACTGTTTTATTTTGTTAAGTGCTATTCTTTTTGAAAAACTTTATTCATTACAAGCGCTACAGTGCCCATGAGACCAGCATTCTGGCCCAGGTTTGAGGTCATGATCTGCGCATCGCGACGTATTTTTGCAATGGTGAATTTATTAAGGTTTTGCTGAATAGGATCAACAATGTAATTTTCAGCTTTGGTTAGTTCGCCACCGATAATAATTAGTTCAGGGTTAAAAAGATGGATCAGTACGGCAATACCTCGCCCCAGATGTTCACCGATATTGGCTAGCAGACCTATTGCAAACTGATCGCCATGCTGTGCCGCTTTTAATACGGTTTCGATGGTTATTTTACTAATATCGTCGGATACCATAGTGCGGATAACAGTGGTTGCACCTTCGCTTATTTCTTTTTTAGCACGTTTTATCATGGTTGTGCCCGAAGCCAGAGTTTCGAGACAACCGATTTTACCGCAATAACAAAGTTGCCCGTCAGGATCAACCTGTATATGTCCGAACTCACCCGAGAAACCTGAATTTCCCTTGTAAAGTTTTCCATTGAGTATCATCCCCAAACCGATGCCTGAACCGATATTGAGGCAAAGAACATTTTGTTTTCCCTGTGCCATTCCAAAAGCCTGCTCGCCAAGTGCCATTACTTTGGTGTCGTTTTCTACAAATACCGGGTAGTCGAAAATGTTTTCGAACTGAATAGTCGCTGGTTTTTCATCCTGTAAATAGCTGTAGCTGATACCGGTATGTAAATCGATAAGACCGGGAAGAGCAATTCCGATGCCCATCAGTTTCTTTTCGTCAATGCCTGATTCTTTTATAAAATCATTTACTGCAGTTTTCAGGCTTTTCATGAAATCTTTCGAAATTTCAAGTCCTTCGTCAATCACTTTTATATCAACAACTGGTTGGTTGTTGAAATTGAACAAACCCAGCCTGATGTGATTCCTGCTGATATCAACTCCCAATACGTATCTGGCAGGTGGATTGAGTCCGTAAAGATTGGGACGGCGACCTCCGCTTGAACTTCCTATCCCTTCTTCGGCCAGAAATTCACTTTCAATCAACTCATCAATAGCTCTGGTAATGGTAGGGGTACTCATATGAATTATCTTACTGAGTTCTGGTATCGATTTACAACCATTCTGATATAATTCTTTTAATATCAATAACTTAAGGGTGTTTTTTTTTGAGCTGTTTGTCCTGGGATCTGCAGCAGTGTTACCAAAAAGCATACTTTTTTTCATTGTAAAATTCTTAGTTATACAGAGTGAAAATTTGTGTTGAGTTATTCGACTTATAGTAAGAGCCCGTAAATTTACAACAATCATTAATAATATTGTCATACATAGAAAAAAAAATTACTAAGATTCCAAAGAATTTTATTCTATTACCGAGACTATTTATTTAATTCACTATAATCATCAGTATATCAAATTGATAACTTATATAATGTTTTATATATCTTCGGCACATTTATTTTAAGGTTATGTGTTTTGACTCCCTGTTAACTATCACGCGATTTCTCACATCATTAAGTTTTTTTTTATTCTCTCGTATTAAAAAGCATCTCATGTGTTGCAATGTGCTTAAAATCAGTCTTTTTTTGTTCAAAAATTTTTAACATGCAAATGTGAATTCAAACTGTATGCCAAGTGATTACTTTGGCTGGTTATGAAATAGCCGGACTTTTCAAAATTCTGTTTAATTTAGTATAAGAACGCATACTATTTCATATACATATTCTGAATTCAGATTTTGGATTTTCGGGAAACTTAAAATGTTTAAACTTCATTTTTAAAAGCTAAATGGGTTGAATCAAAGCTATTTATTACTAAAAAACCTCAAAATATTTTTCATTTATACGGGTATTTTGTAAACACTTCTTCTGTCCTTTAAGAAATAATTAATGCCTTTCAAAAAAATATTACATTGATTGTTCGTTTAAGTATAATTATTCCTAACTTTAAGCCGCAAAATA
The DNA here is from genome assembly GCA_038249705.1 of Bacteroidales bacterium. Taxonomy (GTDB): domain Bacteria; phylum Bacteroidota; class Bacteroidia; order Bacteroidales; family UBA4417; genus UBA4417. The sequence goes on from JBBSDC010000019.1 coordinate 34,528, forward strand.
ATACAAACAGATTTATACAATTCCGTAATAAATAAAGATGCAGAAAATTGAATAAGATATGAAAATGAGGAAGATAGAAGAATTGTTTAAAAACATTATAAAAAAAATTATAAAAAAACTTTCCTTAGTGTTAAAAGTTAATAAAATATTTTAGTAGTTTAGCCCTTTCAATGAAAATCTTTTCTTAACGTTTAATCAATACCAACCAACCTCAAGTTAAACCTCAAACAAAAGTGCTTATGAAAAAAGTGACACTCTTGATGGCGCTGATTTTGTTCTGCTCATGGCAGTTCGTTTTAGCCCAAAAAACAATCACCGGAACAGTTACTGATGCCAAAGATGGCTCTACTATTCCTGGTGTTAACGTTCTGGTTAAAGGCACCACTACTGGAACAACAACTGACCTTGATGGGGTTTATTCAATTAAAGCGGCGTCAGGTCAAACCCTGTATTTCCATTTTATTGGATATACCGATCAGAATGTTGTGGTAGGAGCCGAAGCCACAATCAACGTTAAACTCGAACCTTCAATGGAGCAACTGCAGGAAGTAGTTGTTACTGCTCTTGGTATCAGCAGGGAACAAAAAGCCCTTGGATACGCAGTTACATCCATCGATTCCAAGGATCTTACCAAAACAGGAACAACAAGTTTTGCAACGGCACTCTATGGTAAAGCACCGGGTGTGCGTATTGCACAGACCCCTGGCGGATCTACCAGCGCTGTTAACATTAACATCCGCGGGGTAAACTCAATTACTGGCCGAAATCAGCCGTTAATCGTTGTTGACGGTGTACCTATCCGTGATGGTGAAGTAAAGAATAACGATTACTGGAACGACCAGCGCCTCAGAGGTAATGGTTTGCTTGATATAAACCCTGAAGATATTGATAATATTTCAATTCTGAAAGGTGCATCCGCAGCCGCTCTTTATGGTTCAGAAGCTGTAAACGGTGTTGTGTTAATTACTACTAAAAGTGGTAAAGGCACAAAGGGTTGGAGCGTTGATTTGTACTCTACCTACAGTGCTGACAAAATCGCTTACCTTCCACGTTATCAAACTGAAAGAGGTGCAGGTGCTCCTTTGAATGTAAGTAACGGAGGTCAGGACGAAGCTGGTTTTATTTATTATGATACCGATGGAGATGGTGTTAAAGAAACAAGAGGAATTCTTGGTTATAGCATCAACTTTGGCCCTAAATTCGATGGTAAACCAACAATGGCTTGGGATGGTGTTATCAGGCCTTACGAAAATCAGGAAGATAATTATTCCAATCTGTTCCAGACCGGACTCAATTCGAGTACAACAGTTGCTATGACTCATGCAAATGAGAGTTCCAACATCAGGCTTTCTGTTACACATCAGGATAATAAAGGTGTAAGTTTAGGTTCGGAGAATGTTAAAAACATAGCTAACCTCAATAGCTCGTTTAAACTGGGTAAAAATTACACAGTTGATTTGGTTATGAACTATATCAATCAGAAAGTTACCAACCGTCCGTATTCAATTGACCGTTTGACCAACAACTTTGGCGGTATGATGGGCAGGTTTGATAATGGCGACTGGTATCTTGGTAAATACAAAACCAGTAAAGGATACAGGTTTGTAACCGTTAAAGGCACTCAGAGTCTTACCCCTGACGAAAATATCATTTATAATGGCATGCGTGGTGATATTGCTGATTTCATGTGGAGAGTAAAAGAAAACAATTCAATTGAGAACAGCAACCGCTTAATCGGATCACTTACTAACACCTGGCAGATTACTGAGGGGCTGAAACTTCGTGGCAGAATTGCTACTGACTATACCAACCGTGGAACCGAAAATAGTAATACTTCCGAAATTCCCCTGGCTTTTGGATATTCAGGTTCTTTCGGATTGGAATCATACCAGAACAATATCCGCTATGGTGATATTATGCTTATGTACATGAAGAAAGTAACTCAGGATATTGAAATTGGTGCAATGGTTGGTTATACCGGTCAAAAGGAAACCGGAACATCAATGAGCAGAGGTACTTCTGACGGTTTAAGCACTGAAAACCTTTTCGACCTTGCAGCTTCTGTAAATACTCCTGGAAGTGGTTCAAGCCGTTATGCAATTGTTAAGGATGCTGTTCTTGGAACCATTAATGGTAATTACAAGAACTACTTGTTTGTTGAAGGTACGCTTCGTAACGACCGCACTTCAACCATGAATCCTAATAATAACAGTTTCTTCTACCCATCAGTAAACTCAAGTTTCGTATTCTCAGAAGCATTCACCATGCCGGCAGCCATCAGTTATGGTAAATTCCGTGCATCATGGGGTATAGTAGGTAATTATCCTGATATGTACAGCGCTAATATCGCATACAGCCAGAACACATTAGGTGTGCAGGCAGTTGGTGGTAAGCCGGTACTTTATACAACCATTCCTGGTAATATGGGTAATGATGCTATCCGTCCTGAACAAAAACATGAGTATGAATTCGGTTTGGAAACCAAATTTTTTGTTAACCGCTTAGGCTTTGATATTGCTTATTATAATGGCCTTATCAAGGATCAAATTCTTCCATTAACCATTCCTACAAGTTCGGGAGCCACTTCTGTACTTACAAACATTGGTACTTTAAGGAATCAAGGTATCGAAATTGCTTTAAGCGGTACACCTGTTTTAACAACCAATTTCAAATGGGATGTTCAACTCAACTTTTCAAAAAACAAAAACGTAGTTGAAAAACTTGCTTCCGGCTCAGACGAATTACTTCATGCTGATTATGACGGAAACGCTGCTCAGCTGATTTCGAAAGTTGGTGAACCAATGGGTGATTTTTATTCTCATCCTGTAAAGCTTGATGCTAATGGCGGAAAAATTGTAAATCCTGACGGTTTGTACCAGGTTGATGCTGATACGATGGTGAAAATTGGTAATGCAATGCCTAAAGCTGTAGGTGGATTTATTAACTCATTTACTTACAAAGGATTTACATTGGAAGCTTTGGTCGATTTCAGATTTGGCGGATACGTAATGCCTACCGCACTTAACTGGATGACCAGCCGTGGACTTACCGAAATCAGTACCACAGCAATGGACAAAGAACATGGTGGCCTCAGCTATTATGGAACTACCGATGCTAACGGTAACGCCATTAATGTTCAAACCGATGGTGCTACTGGCCCTAATGGTGAGAAAGTATATGATGACGGAATTTTGCAGGAAGGTGTAAAAGCTGACGGAACACCAAACGATTATATCGCTTCTTCAGCTTACTATTACTGGAATGTTTACAACTGGGGCGGTCCTCAATACAGCTACAGCCGATACGAACTGTATATTGTAGAGAACAGTTACATTAAAATGAGGGAACTTTCTTTAACGTATGCTTTGCCTGTTAATGTGGCTAAAAAAATAGGAGCTAAAAACATCTCACTATCAGTTTTTGGCCGTAACCTGTTCTATTTCTACAGAACCATCAAAGATATGGATGCAGAAGCAGCAACCGCAGGTTCAAGGTGGTTCCAGCAGGTTAACAATGTAGGTACAAATCCATCGACCAGAACCTTTGGAGGTGCACTGCGAGTTGGTTTCTAAGTTCAATGTTAATAACAAAACAAAAAATCGTTCATATGAAGAAAATATTAATAATGATAGCCGCAGCACTATTGGTAGTTGGTACCGCGTGCACAAAGGCAGATTTTGAGGATGCATATCCGGATCCTTCCAAAATTTCTACTACTACAGTCGAAAAACAGTATTCTGGTTTTTTGAGTTCCAATCGTGAGTATGTATTGCCATATTACTGGAATTATTTTGTAGTACTCCGCACTACCCTTACCCGTTACACACAAGCTGTAGGTTGGGTTAATTCCGGCGGACAATACGTACCGGGCGAAGCTGGTATAGGCGCATATTGGGAAACTTATTATAACCTCATGGCTCAGTACAGGGAACTTGAAAAAGTATATAACGCAACCCCGGCCGATGACCAGGCAGCTAAGCGTATTTATATGATTACTGCTGCCATTTACCTGTATGATCATACCCAGAAACTGGTCGATTTGCATGGTGATATTCCTTTTTCGGAAGCAGGTATGGTAAGCACCAATGGCGGCGATTATGAAGCATCCTTACCTAAATATGATAAAGCTGAGGATGTTTATTCCAAGATGCTTGATGATTTGAAAGCTTTTGCTGATGAGCTAAATACAATTTCTGTTCAGTCTGCCATTCAAACCGGTTTCAAAAATCAGGACTTTATTAACGGTGGCGACCTTGACAAATGGAAAATGTATTGCAATTCATTGCGATTAAGGATGTTGACCAGGGTATCTGGCACATCAGCTTTCCAGTCGAGGGCTACTACCGAAATCGCTGCTATTCTTGGTAATCCTTCAAGCTATCCTGTGGTTGCTGATAATGATCATAACATTCAGATTAATGTTTCAAATCAGAATTCGCCGATTAACTCACAGCAATTCCAAACCGGTCTTGAAGACTGGAACGGAAACTTAGCCAGCAAGGCTATGATTGATCATATGCTTGCTAATGCTGACCCACGTTTACGTGCCATGTACGAGCCAGGTGCTGAAGCCAGTGGCGTATATGCAGGATTGGATCCTTTATTGCTTTCGAATGCACAACAAACATTGCTTGATGCCGGAACGGTAACTATCTATAACCGTTCAACATTAAGCCGCAACGATTATTTCCCTGGCATGCTTATCAACGCTGCTGAAGTAAGTTTCTTAAAAGCTGAATATTATCTGAATTCAGGCACCGATGGCGCTGCTAAAGCTGCTTACAATGATGGTATTTCTCAATCAGTTAAGAATTACTATTATTTCAGGTCGTTGAGTAATGATAACGTGGCCGGTGATTTAACTCCTACTGATGATTCGGAGATTACTGCTTACACTGCAATGAATCAGATTGACTGGGATAAAGCTACTTCAGCCTCAGCCAAAATGACTTTGATCGCTACTCAGAAGTGGATACACTACAGTGTTGTTCAGCCATACGAAAGCTGGTCAGAACAGAGACGTTTAGATGCTCCGGCTTTAACTTTCCAGGTTGATGCCACTAACCAACAGACACTACCTCCATACAGATGGATTTACACATCAAATGAGAATACCTACAATACACTCAATTATGATGCTGTAAGAAGTAATGACAAACTGACAAACAAAATTTTCTGGGATGTAAACTAAAATTATTTTTAAAATTTGAATGCGGGAATTCCTTGGGAGTTCCCGCTTTTTTTATGGCCATTTATCTGATTATATGAAAGAACTGAGATAATAAATCTTGAATCTTGAATCTGGAACTTTTTATACTCTCAAATCATAACCTACCGGTAAATCCTTATTAGTTTCACCCCATGTGCCGGGATAGTTGCTGTGAACTTTTGATCTGAATTACTGATATCTTTTTGTATCCACACATCCCTGATTACATAATTTCCGGTAATTCCCAGGTCTTTCCATGTAACAGTAAGCGGCGCAGGAAAAAGTCTCCGGTTAAACATTCCTACTGCTTTTGATCCGTCTTCCAAATCTTTTGCCCATACTTCTACACTGCCATACTGCACAATTCTGGCAGCTTGTTTACCAAGTACATCCTGATTAATATCAAGTACTTCGTCGTTAGTAAGTAAACTATATGTGAACTCATCAAGCTGAGTCATATCGCATCCTATGAGAAGGGGAGATGACAGTAAAGCCCACAGCGAAATATGTGTGTATTGTTCATTCGGCGAAAGGCGTGTTGAATGTAACTGCGGTCCCCAACCTACCTTTCCAACAACCAGCATATCCGGATCATTCCAATGCCCGGGGCCTGCAAACTTCTCTTTTCCTGCCTGGCCGAAACCAATGGACTCCATACTCGACCAGTCATCAGTAATATCACCGGTGGTACGCCAGCAATTACCACCAACCTCTGCACCCCATTCCCATACATTAACCATTCCATACTGGCAAAGGCTGTAAACAATATCGCGGTTAACTTTA
>JBBSDC010000020.1:0-39517 GCA_038249705.1 Bacteroidales bacterium
AAGAGATGAAAGAAATCTCCATCCCTAAAAATATGCCTTAAAATTATAATCAGGAAACAGGGGGAGCGCGTAATTGCGAATAATCAAAAACTTTTGATGTAAGCTGATGATTGATATTATGTGTAAAAACAGTATTACAGGAAGCTAAAAGTACTGTAAAAATAGATGCCGGAGCTTCATCAACAACATTAAATTCAAAAACACAAACAGAGCATTTTTCACCATGCACCCGATGTATTGTTGTTCCTGATTGGCTCTCGCAATGATGATGATGGTGATGCCCGAAAACACGATGTACATCCTGAACCATATTGGGTCCAAGATAGAACAGCAATGCCATCAATGATGACAAAACTATATTGTGTTTTGAGTTCTGCATATTAAGTTATTACTCCGGCTAAAGAACTTTATGACCAAATAATAGTCGGGTAGATATATAACGAATAGACCGACTGTTTGTTTTTAGTTTTTCCAGAATGCAAAATCAGATTTTAAAAACATGAGAACAAGGATAATTGCAATTATTTTACAATCAGCTTACGGGTTAAAACTTCGCTTTGAACTGCGATTTGAACAAAGTAAATCCCCGGTTCTATTGATTTGTTTCTCATATCAATAGAAAATAAGTTATTACCTGGCACAACATCTGATTCTTGTACAAAAACCTGTTTCCCGATATTATTGAAAAAAGAAATAGTAGCTATGCTTTTATAACCGCTCTTAAACGAAATTTTGAGCAAATCAACTACCGGATTAGGGTAAACAGAAAGATTATCAATAAAATTATCCTTCGAAGACACAAAAGTGGACGAAAGTGAATTTTTATTAAATTGATTATCAGCTACATTATTAATTGATTGAGCGTGTACTGATAGCAAAGTCGCAAATATGATGGAGAGTAAAAATATTTTCTTCATAGCCTGAATTTTAATTAAACATCTTCAATAAACGAGCCAAACTATTTTAGCAGACTCCCTTATTAATTAATATTAACAATTGAGAAAAGTAATAGTTTTTTAGGAACTATTATTCAGAAATACTCAAAATAATTTCAAATCACCTGCAATTAGCTTCTGAAACGCATAAAATCGGTGATAAGATGAATCTCTGCAGGATCAACTCCATTAGAAATCAAGAAGTTTTTATCAAATTCGAGTGATTCCGAAAACTTTTGGAGACTTAATCCACCACTAGAGATAGAAGATATATAATACTCCATTGCTTTGGGTTTATTTCCGATACATAATTCGATATGTCCGGCATTAATTAAATCGTCAGCAGTTGCACCTTCGGCAATGATAAGCATGATATAATTGAGGGCAAGGTCGAGTTTACCCAGAACAAAGCAGCACCATGCGATAGGACGAAGTACCTTTTTATTTTCGGGTGACAGAAACCCAACTTTAAAATAATGATCGAGAGCCGTTTCGAATTGATGCAGATCGACATAGCAGTTTCCCAACATCGTTTGAATGTAGGCATCATCGGGTTCGAGAGCAGCTGCTTCGAGACTCCATTTCAACGCGGATTCAGTATCTCCAAGTTTCCTGTAACAGAAAATAATCTTTTTCAGGCTCCATATTCGGTTTGTATCGAACAACTCGGCCCTTTTATAAAAATCGAGCGCTGATTTAAAATCGCCCTTCATCTGGTAACAATAGGCCAGCTTTTCGTAAACAGCCTGATCTGGCTCAGGTTTTTCTGCAAGCATCTGAAACAAACCTGCGGCATCAGTATAATGCGTTTTAAGAAAGAGGAATTCAGCCGTATTGCGGATTATGTGTGTGTTATCCGAAATGTTCCTGACAAGCCAGTTTTCCGGAATATTCCATTGCAGACTAAAAATATCGCGAAAATCGGCTCGGAACGGATGAATTTTAAAAAACCGATAAAGATCCTGAATATATTGGGTAAAAATATAGGTATCCCTGCCTGGTTTATTAAGCAAACCATCTTCGTTGCTTATCTCCCGCATACTTTCAGCTTCCATATTAAACAGGCTGACAACATTACGGCTTTGCTCAAATGGAAGATGATTGATGTTAAAACAGAACGAGTATTTATCGGAATTGCACATGTAAAAAGATTCCTCTAATCCGGACAGGAAATTGTATTTCCCTGGCATTTCATCAGTAACTGCTTTTTGTGCAGACTCATTTTCTTTATAAAATGGCCGGAACCAATTGGATATCTCTCTGAAAAAATCAAAATTTTTGAGCATAGCAAAAGTACCCATAAACAGATCGAGGCCTTCCATCTGCATTTCCGACATTTTTTCGATTTTATTTAATAGATCGGGGCTGTCTTCGAAAATCTGCTCCCAATCGGGGTTTTTATCTTCAACTATTTCGTTGTTAATAATATTGTCGAGATCAAGTTTTTCACGAAGTTTTGATTCAAATTTCTGAACATCAGGAAGAATTTCCTCACGAAATTTGCGTGTCAGGTTTTCCGTTTCCAACGCTTTAAGAATTTGAATTAACAGTGTATTGATGTCTTTCGTAAATTCCTCATCAGATGAAAATTGCATTAATCTAACTCGTATGGAAGGATAAAGATCAAGGCGTTTATCATAAATAAAAACGGCAATTATAAGTCCTGTAAGCGCACGTTGCCATACTTGCGACTGTCGGTCGTTGTAAAAATCGCATAGTACGGCAAACTTCTCTTTATCAAAGCAATTGACAAGGCTTAGAGTGATGGCGCTAACAGCCAGGCATTTTTCGTACCAAGGCAGACTATCTGATTCTCTGATAGATTTAACTAGCAGAAGGTCAGTTTCGGTATATTTATCGGTGAGCCACATAAGCTGAAAAAGCTTGGGCGAAATAGCCGGAATTGAATTATTTTCAGCATTTTGAGCTGATAAATCCGTATCATTCAAAAGTCGGGTAAATTCGAGTTCAAAGGAATAATTGTCAATCCGCCGGGTGGCTTCTTCTTTGGCGATTTCCTTTTCTTGTTCAATTTGCATTTTCAACTGGCTGATATATGTTCCCGTTTGAGCCAGGGCATGTTGATGGACTTTATCAGCCAGTTCGAGCAACGAAACTTTTAGTTTCCCAAAAATCACATTCCGCTGAGGATCAGGAACTCCCCTGAAATTATATTCGAGGAGCATCCGGTATGTTTGATTTATATCTTCGTATTGCAACGTAAAATCAGCTACATGCATACCTTGTGCCAATATGCCAAGTTCGTTCAAGGCTTCCTTTAACCGGTCAGCATACACCAGGTTACAAATTGAAGAGAAAGTATGTTCTATATCTTTTGCTAAAATTGCCATAACTATAACTATTTGGTAATACAGGCTGATCAATCCATTTTTTTGTAAGTCAGGATAATAGAAACTGCATCTATACGGCAAGCTACAAAAAGCAATCCAATGTTCACTGCTGTAGTAACATTTCAAGAAACTCAGCTTCCGAAATAACCGGAATTCCCAGGGTTAATGCTTTCTGCCGTTTTTCCGGCCCCATGTTTTCGCCAGCTACAACAAAATCGGTTTTGGCTGTAACCCCTCCTGCCAATTTGGCACCATGCTGGGGAACCATTTCTTCCAGTTCTTTACGCCGCTTTGAAGATCCGAAAGAACCTGATACTACAATGCTTTTACCTGCAAGGTTAGTAGAAAGAAGTTCAGCCTGCTTTTCGGCAACCATATTTAGTCCGGCAGATTTCAGCCTATTTATCAGTTCAATATTCTCCGATTTTCGGAAAAATGCATAAATACTTGATGCTACTTTTTCACCGATATTTTCAGCCATCTGCAATTCGTCGAGGCTAGCTGAAATAATTGAATCGATATTATTAAAATGAATGGCAAGCTTACGGGCAACGGTTTCGCCTACATACCTGATTCCGATAGCAAAAAGTACCCTTTCGAAAGGAGCCGATTTTGAAGCTTCGATTCCTTTTATTATATTTTCGGCAGTTTTACCTTTGAAACTAAGTTTTTTATCTTTTGCTCCTTCGCTGCCTTTAAATATTTTTTCGATCCCAAGTATTGAATCATAGGTAAGGTTGTATAAATCAGCAACATCTCTTAACATTTTATTATCGTACAGCATTTCAATTTTCCCTTCCCCAAGGCTGTCAATATTCATTGCTTTGCGATGGATAAAATGTTCCAGTTTCCCTTTAATTTGCGGCGGACAGTGATCTTCGTTCGGGCAGAAATTCCCGGCTTCTCCCTCCTGTCGTTCCAGCCGGGTGCCGCATTCAGGACATTTTTCAATAAAAGCAACCGGCTCGGCAAACAGATCGCGTTTATTGAGATCGACTCCTATAATTTTAGGAATAATCTCCCCTCCTTTTTCAACCATCACATAATCGCCAACACGCACATCGAGCTTAGCGATAATATCAGCATTGTGCAAACTGGCTCTTTTTACAACTGTTCCGGCCAGTTGAACAGGTTTCAGATTAGCTACAGGTGTAACTACACCAGTACGTCCAACCTGGTAATCAATTGATAATAATTGAGTTGTAACTTGCTCAGCCTTATATTTATATGCAATTGCCCAGCGTGGCGATTTTGCAGTAAAACCAAGCGCTTGTTGTTGTTCAAGGGAGTTAACCTTTATTACTATTCCATCAATATCAAAAGTGAGTTTATCGCGTTCACGACCCATTTTTTGGATAAAACCAATCACTTCATCAATAGATTTACATGATGCTGTTTCCTTCGAAATTTTAAAACCCCATACAGCCAAGGCATCTAAACTTTGCTTATGAGTATCAAACGAAAGTGATTCGCCCAATGCATAATACATATATCCATCAAGCGGACGGCGGGCTACTTCGGCTGAATCCTGAAGTTTCAGACTTCCTGCAGCAGCGTTACGGGGATTGGCAAATGGAGTTTCACCTATTTCGATGCGATCGCGGTTCATTTTTTCGAAACCTGGCCGGGGCAAAATAATTTCACCTCTAACTTCAAAAATATCAGGAAATCCCGTCCCCGACAATCGAAGAGGAATACTGCGAATGGTACGGATATTGGTTGTAACATCATCGCCCCGTTCGCCATCACCACGTGTTAAAGCTCTGGTTAACAATCCGTTTTCATAAGTAAGGCTGATAGAAAGCCCATCAAATTTTAATTCACAAATATATTCGTATTTGCCATCTACAAGTTTTTGCACCCGCTCATCAAAATCGCGCAATTCACTTTCCGAATAGGTATTTGAAAGTGACAACATAGGGTAAGTATGCCTGGCAGAAGTAAATTCAGATGTTATTGTTCCGCCTACCCTTTGAGTTGGCGAATCGGACTGCATAAATTCCGGAAACTTTTTTTCAAGGGCTGCAAGCTTTTCGAGCAGCTTATCAAATTCAAAGTCCGAAATCACAGGATCGGCTAATACATAATAACGGTAATTATGATCGTTGAGCTCATTTACAAGCTGGCTTACTAATAATTTAATTTCTTCCTTTCTATCCATAATCAGCTGTTGATCTATTTTTTAGATATTATTTTCCGCTAGTCCAGATTTCTTTTTTGTGACTTGGCAAGGTCATCATTCCGATACAGGTAAATGGTTTCATTCCGGTTAACAGGGTTAAGCCTATGCATAATATCGTCAATAAAACCGGGTTTAAATGTAGTTTCATAAACAAGCGTCGGAATTTCTTTTTTCATCGAATCGACCCTGGCCTGTAGATTCTCATCACTATAAAACAGCACAAACGAGGCTTTAGAAACAGTACAAGGAATTGAATCAGCCATATACGAACGTACTCCTGTATTCGATTTATATAAAGCCTGCATCCACTGTCCGGAATAATATCGTGGAACCATCTGAGCGCTATTTCTGTTAATATCTTCAGTTACTATAACACTAATTCCCTTGTACTGTGACAGATATGCCATAGCTTCCACACGCGAACGTTTCGAATATGCAGTTGAAACCGGAATAAGCAGTATGATGTTCACTATCCAAAAGAAAATCCAGCTATTGGTAAGTAATCGCCTGTGTTTCAACCAATATTTTGAAGCAAGAATAAAGGAATTCCACCCGATAACTCCTCCTATAATAATATAAGGTATAATCGGGAAAATAAATCGTTCCTGTTTGTTGGGAAAAAACGAATGAAATACCAGGAAAAGAAACGCTGGCAAAAATATCATCAGCTGCTTGCGCCAAACTCTGAAAAATCCAAAAAGCAACATGAGAGATATCGGAGGAATCAGAATACCTGCTAATAACAACATATAATTGTACCATGGTCCGGTAATATAATCGTATGCAACCTGAAGATTGTATTTGTAATACTCGATAAATTCGGCAAAAGGGTATCCCCAAATATAAAAATCAACCAAGCCTTGAAACAGTAAAATTGAAATCAATGAACCCAATCCTACTATAATTGCAGGAACCCATTTGCGCTGTATCAGGAGTACAAGTCCGGCACCACCAACAAATACGATAAGCTGAAACCTAACAGAAATGCTGAGCCCCAGAATGAAACCAGCGAGCAAATACCACAAAAAAGGTTGATTTTTCCGATCAGCATTCATTAAGTACAAAATTCCGAGCAATGTGAATGGGATGCAAAATATTTCGACCAGATTACGCACACTCAGCATAGGTAAAAACCAGATTGATGCCATTAATAATCCGGCAAGGGCAGCATCTTTTTGTGACGATACTTTCTCTGTAATTTTATATACCAACCAAACGGAATAAACCGATGCCGCTGCATGCAATATCCTAACAATAAGCATTTTGAAAATCGGATCAGTGATATTTATAATTTGTAAAAACTTGAAAAGAAGAAAATGCAAACCCACATAAATCATACTATGCCCGTCAGGAATTAACACATCACCCGGAACTTGTGGTCGCCCTGGTACAATTATTCCATCAACCCATGCCTGTGCGGCTTCAATTACAAGAAAATGATCATCATGCATTCCGAATCCACGTGAGAAAATCACTGCTATCAACCTTGTTACAATAGCAACAACCATCACCAGGACCAAAGGCTTTTCGCTCCACATTTTTTGTATTTGATTAACTATCTGCATATTGGAATCAATTAAAAAATTATCTGAGAATATGTAAAAATACATATTTCAAGCATTACTGAAAAGGTAAAATTTATGTAGTTTATGTACAACCAATTATTTATTTCCGGGCGTTGCAGGTGTAGTAAAATTCATTACGATTCATTTTCAAGTGAATGGATTGGATAATCTTTTCTATTTTCGCATGAAATTAAAATTACAAAAAATTAAAATAATGAGAAAACTGTTTATTGCTTTTTCGCTGTTAATAGCAGCAGCTGTGGGTCTTATGGCTCAGCAAAGTATGACCCCAAACCGCTACACCCCTGAACTATTATGGAAACTGGGACGTGTTAGCGAAGTGCAGGTTTCGCCCGATGCAAAGACTATTTTATACGGTGTAAGCTGGTATAACCTCGCTGAAAACAAAGGAAACCGCGATTTATATACATTGCCCGTTTCGGGTGGGAATCCTTCAAAAATCACTTCGTTCAAAGGAAGCGAAAGTAATGGAATATACAGGCCCGACGGGAAAAAAATAGCTTTTCTTTCGGCTGAATCAGGTTCAATGCAGGTTTGGGAAGCTAATCCTGATGGCTCCGCTCCTGCCCAGATAAGTTTTTCCGATAGTGATATTACCGGGTTCAGTTATTCGCCCGATATGAAGTATATACTTTACGCACAGCGTGTTAAACTGGATAAAACGCCAAACGACATATATCCTGATCTCCCGAAAATGAATGCCCGTATTGAGGATGACCTCATGTACCGACACTGGGACAGCTGGTCGGATTACAGTTATAGCCACATATTTGTAGCGCCCTATGCTGAAGGTAAAATGGAAAAAGGCAAGGACATTATGGAAAATCAACGATACGAATCGCCGATGGCACCCTGGGGTGGAATGGAACAGATCAGCTGGAGTCCGCAAAGTGATAAAATTGCTTATACATGCAAAAAACTTGTTGGACTCGAATATTCAATCAGTACAAATTCAGAGATTTATATTTATGATTTGAAAACCGGGATTGAAAACAATATCTCAAATGGTATCGCCGGTTATGACCAGGATCCTGTTTTTTCGCCCGACGGTAAAAAAATAGTATGGCGAAGCATGGCACGCGATGGTTTTGAAGCCGATAAAGACAGGATCATGATTTACGATTTTGCAACTGCCAAATACACTGACTATTCTGAGAAATTCGACCAGTTAGCCAATAATTTCGAATGGTCCGCCGATAGCAAAATGCTGTACTTCCTGAGCTCAACAAAAGGAACCGTTCACATTTATTCACTTACCCTTGCTAACAAAGAAATTAAACAGATCAGCAAAGGAACGTGGGATTACCTTTCGGTTAAATTGACCGGAAAAGACCTTGTTGCTGCAAAACAATCGACCGTTAATCCTACCGAAATATATAAAATTGATGCTTCTGGAAAAGAAACCCAACTTTCGTTTACGAATAAAGAAATACTGAAAGATGTGCGTTCAGCAAAAGTTGAAGAGCGCTGGATTACAACCACTGATAACAAACAAATGCTTACCTGGGTTATCTACCCTCCTGATTTTGACCCAAATAAAAAATATCCTATGTTGCTGTTTTGCGGCGGAGGGCCACAAAGTATGATCAGCCAGTTTTTTTCCTATCGCTGGAATTTTCAGGTAATGGCTGCCAACGACTATATAGTTATTGCTCCTAACCGCCGAGGTTTACCAGGTTTCGGACAGGAATGGAACGATCAGATCAGTGGCGACTATGGTGGACAAAATATGAAAGATTACCTTTCAGCTGTTGATGAGATGGCAAAAGAGCCTTTTGTTGATAAAGATAAAATGGGAGCTGTAGGTGCAAGTTATGGCGGTTTTTCAGTTCTTTGGTTAGCTGGCCATCATGAAAAACGATTTAAAGCTTTCATTTCACATTGCGGCATGTTCAATCTTGAAGATCAATACCTTACTACCGAAGAAATGTGGTTTGTTAACTGGGATCTGGGTGGCCCTTACTGGGAAAAAGGGAATCCGAAAGTTGACCATTCCTATGCCAATTCGCCACATAAATTTGTGGATAAATGGGATACTCCGCTTATGGTTATTGAAGGAGAAAATGATTTCAGGATACCATATACTCAAGGCATGGCAGCTTATAATGCTGCAAAACTTCGTGGAATTCCGGCAAGGTATCTTCATTTTCCGGAAGAAAGCCACTGGGTAATACGTCCACAAAACAGCGTACTATGGCAGCGTGAATTTTTCCGCTGGCTTGACCAATATTTAAAATAATCCACTGAAATTCAGGTAGTTTTTTAAAAAGAATAAATAGCCAACTATTTACAAGTCATTGTTAAGTAGTTGGTTATTTCATTTATACCCGAAGGTTCAAACCATTTATATTCATCGGTTCGTTTAAACCAGGTAAGCTGCCGTTTGGCATAACGCCTTGTATTGGTTTTTATATTCTCTACGGCCTGCTGAAGGGTAATTTTCGCATCCAGAAATTCAAAAATCTCTTTGTATCCGACCGTATTGAGCGCGTTAAGCTGTCGGTATGACATTAAACTTTCTACTTCTTTTATCAAACCGGATACAATCATTTGATCGACCCTTAACCCGATACGGCTAAAAAGTTCAGGTCGGGTAAGATTCAAACCGATTTTTATGATATTAAAATCACGATTTTTTTGACTGTTAAGGCGCTGTTCCGAAAATTTCTGACCTGTTGTATGGCAAACTTCAAGTGCCCGGAGCAAGCGATTCGGATTATTGATATCGACTGTAACAAAATACTCAGGATCTAGATGTTGAAGCATTTCCTGAAGTTTACCTATACCTTCATGTGTTAAAATATCTTTTAGATAACTGCGGAGTTCAGGTGCCGGATCCGGAAAATCGTCAATCCCTTTGCAAACGGCATCAATATATAATCCGGAACCACCAACCAGGAAAACAGCATCGTATTTTATAAAAAGGCTTTTAAGAAGCGACAAAACTTCATTTTCGAACATCGAAACATTGTAATAGTCGCTGATAGAAAGCTGTCCTATAAAATGATGGTTAATTTTCGAAAGCTGATTATGATCGGGTTTTGCAGTGCCAATGGACATTTCGCGATAAAACTGCCTTGAGTCAGCCGAAATTATCTCAGTATTAAAATGTTGAGCCAAATTGATGGCAATATCAGTTTTACCTACCGCAGTAGGACCAGCAATAACAATAAGATGTTTTGCAGATAATTTCAAAGTTGCAGGGCGCGAATTGTAAACAAAATTTCAAATGACAGACTACTTGCACTTTACCATTCAGGTTCGGTGGTATAGTTCTCGTCAATTTCTTCTTCAAGTTCTCCATCCTGAATCATTTTGTTGAGTTCACCCAACATGGCATCTTCGTCAGGATCTTCAAGAAATGACAGGAAATTTGGAACATTTGTCGGGGTAAGAGTTCCTTCTTTTTTAACACAAACAGGATAATGCTTTTTAGGATCGCCGTCAACTATTTTTATCAGCTCGATAAAGAAAACTCTGGGACTAAGGAAATTATATTCAAATAAGATGCGTTGATGAGGATCATCTATCACTTCCCTTAACTTCACATCTTCCATTATCATAACCGGGATGGCAACAGTTACAGGCTTTCTTTCGTCGTCATCATTAAAATCGGAATCAGGTGATTTTACACCCATATCAATAAGTGTAATTTCTTTTTGCTTGTTCCAAAGCGGATCGCAGATGAAGAATGAAGCTAGTTCATTTCCCTCAAGTTCCAGTGAATTTAGAACAATATCATGAAAATCCTTAAAGGTTTGCCCTGGCTTTATTTCGATATCCCGCAGAAAATCATCCTGTTCATCACATAAAAGCCTAAAACGGTATGCTTGCATAATTGTTGAAAGTTGGTAGTTTGTAAGTGTAAAGGTATTATTTTTTTTAGATTTTCGACTCGCGAAATCAAGAATCTAAAGTGGTTATTTAACATGTTGTTTTACAACTGTTAATCCTAGTTTTGCTCCTTCTTTAAGCATCAGCTGATAAGCTTCATCAAAGTTATTATGTATTTCACCTTCCAAAATGGCTTCCCTGATAGCAGTTTTTATTGTTCCCACATGTTTGCATGGGTTCAGTGCGAAGGCTTCCATAATAATTTCGCCCGAAACCGGTGGCTGCCAGTTCCTGAGGTTATCCTTTTCCTCTATTTCTTTTAATTTGGTTCTTACCATTTCAAAATTAGCCATATAGCGCTTAACTTTTGCCTGGTTTTTAGAGGTTATGTCAGCTTCACAAAGTGTCATGAGATCATCAATATCATCACCTGCTTCAAATAGCAGACGACGGATAGCCGAATCAGTTACAATGTCTTCTGAGAGAACGATAGGCCGTAAATGGAGTAAAACCATCTTCTGAACATACTTCATTTTCTCATTCAGAGGCAAACGCAGATGTGTGAAAACAGAAGGTATCATTTTCATTCCCTTAAATTCGTGGCCATGAAATGTCCATCCTAATTGCGGATCAAAACGGCGTGTTACCGGTTTGGCGATATCATGCAGCAGCGCAGCCCAGCGAAGCCATAGATCATCAGTATTCGGGGCAATGCGATCAAGAACTTCGAGCGTATGTTTAAAATTATCTTTGTGTCCTTTACCTTCCACATATTCTGCACCTTTAAGCGCAGTGAAAACAGGAAATATTAAATTGAGTAATCCTGTTTCATCAAGCAGATTAAATCCTACAGATGGTTTCGTAGTAAGAATGATTTTATTCAATTCCTCGCTAATACGTTCCATCGAAATAATGCTGATCCGATGCGCATTACGCGTAATGGCGTCAAGAGTTTCGGGAAGGATACTGAAATCAAGCTGTGCCGCAAAACGGATCGCACGCATCATTCGTAAAGGATCATCCGCAAAAGTAATATCGGGATTTAACGGTGTCCTCAAAATTTTATTTTCCAAGTCATCAACACCACGAAAAGGATCGATCAACTGTCCGAAATCCGCTTTCTGCAAACTGATTGCCATGGCGTTAATTGTAAAATCACGTCGATTCTGATCTTCTACAATAGTACCAGGAAGCACAATTGGATTTCGAGAGTCGCTGTTGTATGACTCCTTGCGGGCACCAACAAATTCGACCTGCCAATCGTGATACATAAACATAGCAGTGCCAAAGGTCTTGAAAACACTTACTTTTTTGATATTAAGTAATTCAGCAACTTTTACAGCAAGTTCAATTCCATCTCCGGAAGTTACAATATCAATGTCTTTACCAGGCCTTTCGAGAATGAGGTCGCGTACAAAGCCTCCGATAACATAAGCATCAGTATTTAAAAAGGTTGCTGCTTCTGCAATTTTTTTAAACACAGGCCCTTCAATACTTTTCACCAACGCTTTAGTTTCCATAGCTCAGAAATGAAATTCCGAAAACACGCTTTTTAAAATGAATCGGAGGTGCAAAATTAACAAATCATAGGAAATACGAAAATTCTTTAGGCGATGAACCGCTATTGTTGAGTAACAGAAATGCTAAAATGGCTGTTTTTATTTTTACAAATTGTTTTAAAAAACGTTTTAAAAATTAAACCATATGAACTGTTATGTATAGAAAATGCTTTCAACTAGTTTTTAAGATTTCTCTATTTGAATATGTAAATATGACTAATTTTTCACTTTAATCATATTTACTTATATATCAATATATTGAAAATATATTATAGCGATTTATAGAGTTATTTTCAAATAGATATTATTAATTTATTACAGAATTATTTCTTTAAAAATATTTCAGGAAACCACTTGTTATTCTGTAATGAAATTATACTTTTGTCGCATATTGTTTATCTAATAACAAGCAAAAAACTTATTTAAAACTATGGCAAAAAGAACCATTGTATCCATGCCAGGTGATGGTATTGGTAAAGTAGTATTGGAGCAGTGCATTCGCGTACTCGATGCTGCCGGATTTGAAGCTGAATATGTAAATGGCGACATTGGATGGGAATTCTGGTGCAAAGAAGGCAATCCCCTGCCCGACCGAACGATAAAGCTGCTGGAAGAGCACAAAATTGGCCTTTTCGGTGCTATCACCTCCAAACCAAAAGACAAGACTGCTGCAGAGCTGGCACCTGAAATGCAGGGGAAAGGATTTGCCTACTACAGTCCTATTGTTACGATGCGCCAGCATTTTGACCTGGATATCTGTATGCGTCCGTGCAAAACACTTAAAGGAAATCCGTTGAATTTTATTCGTCGCGGTAAGGATGGCATTGAAGAACCTGAAGTTGATGTAATGATTTTCCGCCAGAACACTGAAGGATTATACGGTGGCGTTGAATGGACAAACCCTTCGGATCAGGTGTATGATGCTTTGATGACACATCCGAAATTCAAATCAAATTTTGGTTGGTGCCCACGTCCTGAATTAGCAGTTTCGACCCGCATTTTCACTAAAAAATATGTTACCCGGATTGTTAAAGCTGCTTTTGAATATGCTCAGCAACGTGGTTTTAATAAAATTACGGTTTGTGAAAAACCAAACGTAATCCGCGAAACTTCGGGTATGATGCTTAAAGTAGCACAGGAAATGAGTAAAGCCGAATATCCTGAAATTTGGGTAGAAGATGTAAATATTGATGCTATGACTATGTGGCTCACCAAAAGTCCTGAAAACTATAATGTTATAGTTGCCGGAAATATGTTCGGGGATATCGTTTCGGATGCATTTGCAGGTTTAATCGGAGGGTTGGGATTTGCTACCTCAGCTCAATTCAATCCCGAAACCGGTGTAAGTGTTTTTGAACCAACACATGGTTCAGCACCCAAATATGCCGGTTATGAAGTATCAATTGTTAATCCTATTGCTATGATTCTATCGGGTGTAATGATGCTCGAACACCTTGGCGAAATGGAAATGGCAAACCGAATCCGTAAAGCGATTGCAGACGTGGTAGCTGAAGGAAAAGTTAAAGCCTATGATATGATGAAACTGAAAGGTACGCCTGATGTTATAAATCAGGGTGCTGCTTCAACCATACAAATGGCTGATGCAATTATTGCGAAACTATAATAACCACAAAAATATGGAGAGAGCCGCCTTTCCGCGGCTCTTTCCTTAATATCCCTAACCCATGAATATTGAACCTAAATACCTCGAACAAGCCCGCAAATTATGGCCTGAACTGGAATGGATTAAAGATACCGATCTGAAAGAAAAGACAACACTCACCTGGGCTTTGGCCCTTCAGCGGAGTGTGCTTACACCTGAAGATCTGAATACCATTCCTTTCACACTTTTGTGTGGACCTGATTTAAAAGTTACTTTCATGGATCACAAACGATGTGTGGTTCATGTAGCTTTAGATTCAGGAAATAAAATGAATGAATTTTTCAAAACCGATCTTCCGGTCGATATGGATGTACTGATTGCAGGAGCTATCCTTGCTGATGTTGGCAAACTGCTTGAGTATGAAATGAAAGACGGAAAATCGGTGCAGGGTAACTATGGAAAATATGTGAGGCATCCTTTTTCGGGCGTATCTTTAGCTGAGCAATGTGGCGTTCCTGCAGCTGTTTGTCATATCATTGCAACTCACGCCGGTGAAGGCGATATGGTTAAACGGACTACTGAAGCCTATATCGTACATCATGCTGATTTCATGACATTTGAACCTTTCAGAGAGCGATTGAAACTATAAAATTACTCACCCCTGTCCTCATGCTCCCGAATGTGAGGGGAATATTTAACCCTAAAACTTGTTCCATGACAATAATAGAAAAAATTATAGCAAACCACAGCAGCCAGGAAACAGTTAAACCCGGCGACATTGTAGATGTATTTATTGATGCCCGTGCTGCACGCGATTTTGGCGGTGCCAATGTGGTTGAAAATATTTTGAACAACGGACTGAGCGTTCACGACGCTACCCGAACATTTTTTACATTCGACTGCAACCCTGGAGGTTCGGATCAGAAATATGCTGCCAATCAGCATTTTTGCCGGCTTTTTGCGCGTCAGTATGATATTAAAGTGTATGATATCGATTCGGGAGTTGGTACTCATCTTGCTATTGATAAAGGTCTTGTATACCCTGGAAGCACATTCGTTTCCACCGATTCACATGCCAATATTATGGGTGCAATCGGAGCTTTTGGGCAGGGAATGGGCGACCAGGATATAGCAGCTGCCTGGGCTAAAGGATCGGTATGGTTTAAAGTTCCTGAATCAGTAAAACTGATTCTCAAAGGGAAACGACCGGCTAATGTAACAGCTAAGGATGTTGTGCTGAATCTTCTTTCAATTTATGGTGCCAACAAATTACTAGGTTATTCAGTTGAAATTGAAGGAGATGCTGTTGAATATTTTACTCTCGACGAACGTATTACCATTGCTTCGATGGGTACCGAAATGGGTGCCATTATTATCCTTTTCAGCCCTAATGAAAAAGTTTTAATTGACCTCGAAAAGCTTTCAGGTAAAAGATTTGAAACAATAGAAGCATCACCGGAAGCTAAATACACTTTTATTCACGAAATTGAGATCGGCAATTTTGTTCCCATGGTAGCTAATCCCGGTCATCCCCATGATGATGTTTCGGTTGAGAGCGTGAAGAATACCAAAATCGATTCAGCATTTCTCGGAAGTTGTACAAATGGTCGTATGGAAGACCTCCGTACTGCAGCTTCATTGCTGAAAGGCCGTAAAGTAGCGCCAGGCGTAGTGTTGAAAATTGTTCCTACTACCGATGCCATCTGGCGTGAAGCACTTGATGAGGGACTTATTCAAATATTTAAAGATGCCGGAGCACTGGTTTCGAACGCAGGTTGTGCCGGATGTGCAGCCGGACAAGTTGGCCAGAATGGACCTGATGAAATAACAATAAGTACCGGAAATCGGAATTTCTCGGGAAAACAAGGCAAAGGTTCGATGTTCCTTGCTTCCCCGGCTGTTGTAACAGCATCGGCTATAGCCGGTTACATTACAACTCCTGATGATATTCCGGATACACCAGCTACTTTTACAAAACCTGAGATAAAACACCGCGAAGTTGTTGTTCGCGAAAAATCAGAAAAACCTGAAATTATTGAAGGCCGCGCCTGGGTTATCCGAAAGGATGATATTGATACGGATATGATTTTCCATAACCGCTACCTCACTATCACCAATATTAAGGAAATGGGACAATATACTTTCGACAACCTGAAAGGATATGAAGATTTTGCTAAGAAAGCCCAACCTGATGATATCATTTTCACTACTAAAAACTTTGGAGCAGGTAGCTCGCGGCAGCAGGCTGTTGATTGCTTTCAGTCACTGGGAATTACGGCTATTGTTGCGGAATCGTTTGGAGCTATTTACGAACGCAATGCAATAAATGCAGCCCTTCCGATTCTTACTTATTCGCCCGGACAACTAGAAGAGCTTGATCTTGAACAGAATGATAAAATAAGAATAAATTTCGGAACTGGTGAAATTACTAATATTTCGAAAAACAAATCGCTGTTTATCAACAAGTTTTATGATGCTCAGATGCTGATTTATAAAAACGGAGGATTACTATAAATTCATCTGAATCCAAAAAAAAGCCCTGTAGTAATGCCGGGCTTTTTTTTTTGAGTGATAGTGATAAGTCTATGTTACCTTCGGACGGTTGAAAAATAAAACCAGACCCGGAAAAATAAAAGGGAGCCCATAAATCAGTGACATTTTAAATTCGCCTGAACCTCCCATAATCAGCAGGTAAACCATCATAAATAAGCCTCCGGCAATCATTATTATTGCACCCCTCGGTGGATTTGACATTACAAGAATATAACCCCCAACCGAAATCAGCATCAATATCATTAATGGTATTACTGCAGCTTTTCCCTCAATGAGGTCGGTTACGCCATCGGCTATCAGGAAAAAAGTAAAAAAAAGTGAAACCTGAAATCCAATGATCAATGCCAGGTAATGTAGAATTTTAGAAGCTTTCAGCATGATGAATCAGAATTATAATCTTTATTTTGATGTATACTCAGTTTTAACACTCAAATAACCAGGATAAGTTATAGGGAAACCATTTACGTTTATGGTCGGTTTCATTTTGAGTGTAAAACGTGTTGGCTTATTTCCATTGCCGGCAAGGTTAAGTCCGAAATTAATAATTGCATCAGAAGTTTTTCCCGATAAGGCTTTTTTCAGATCAACATGCATTTGAACAGGGATAAGCGCCATTCCATTGTTTGCCGGAATTGTAACCTGCTTTTCAAGTATACCTTGCGTCATTTCAATATCATCAATTAAAAGAATCCAATCTATTTTCGTCATACCGGCAGCCGAAGCATTGGGATTTTTAGCTTCAATATTAAGTGTGAAATCGAGTGGGAATTGCTGATTGGCGATAGCCGTTGCAAGTCTGGTGGCATCCATCATTTTGAGGTCGGATAAGCTGTGTATATTCTGAACATTTATTCCGGCAAGGTTCAGATTTTGAACTGATTCGAGCCTGAATTCACATTTCGTGAGGTTACTCACCTGGCTAACTTGCTGTAAAACATCGCATGAGGTTAAAAACATTAAAAACGTAATTGTAACTACGAGTACTCTTTTTGCACTATACATGATTAGTTTATTTAGTTAACACTTGCATTTGGCAATCAAAAACCGTTCCATTGAACTTATTTAGAAACGCTCAAAATTACAGTAAGCCCCATCAGTATCAAAAAATAATACCGACATTTGAGCAATTAAATACTTATATATCAGAATGGCGAAAATTGTTTCATATTCCGAAGCCGCTTCCATAGGAATGCATGGTATGGTACTTGTTGCCCGCGCGGGTGAAACCATTAATGTTCAAAAAATTGCCGAAATTACCGGGTCATCGCGTCATCATGTAGCTAAAGTTATGCAACGGCTTGTAAAAGAAGGCTTTCTATCGTCGAACCGTGGGCCTTCAGGTGGTTTTAAACTGAATATTGAGCCAACAGAAATCACGCTTTTGCAAATATATGAAGCCATCGAAGGGCAGGTAAAAGTTTTAAGTTGCCCTCACGAAAAACAGGTTTGTCCGTTCGATAAATGCATTTTGGGAACTGTTGTTTCCAAAATGACGCAAACTTTTCGCGATCATCTTTCAACACAATCGCTTGCCGACTTGATGGAATAAACATTAACTGATCCTTTTTGCAATAATTTCCTTTCTTTTTTAATTCAAATTATTCCAGATAAAAAATAATTTATATATTTGCGCATTCAAATACTTTAATTCCTATTTAAGTTGAGCAGACTGATACATATTTCTGAAGCAGCATCACTGGCTATTCATAGTCTGGCACTTATAGCATCATCAAATGTGAAGCTCAACGCGAAAAAAATTGCTGAAATCCTGCATGTTTCACAAAATCACCTGGCTAAAATTCTTCAGATACTTGCAAAAAATGAATACCTCGAATCGAATCGCGGTCCGGGCGGAGGATTTATAATAAAAAAAAATGCAAGCGAAATAAGTATGCTTGAAGTATATCAGCTTATCGAAGGAAATGTAGAGTGTAAGATATGCGGAATTACCGAAAACCAATGTCCGTTTATTTCCTGCATTTTTGGTGGCAAACCGGATAAACTCACACTCGAATTTGTCGAATATTTAAACAACACAAAAATATCAGACCTGAAAACAAAAGAAACTATATATGCTTAGGAAAATCATTCAGATTGACGAAGAAAAATGCAATGGATGTGGATTATGTATCCCCAACTGCCATGAAGGAGCGCTTCAGATAATTGACGACAAAGCCCGGTTAATCAGCGACTTGTTTTGCGATGGATTAGGTGCTTGTTTGGGACATTGCCCCGAAGGTGCCATCGAAATTATCGAACGAGAAGCTGCGCCTTACAACGAAACAATTGTGATGGAAACTATTGTAAAACAAGGCAGGAATACTATTCTTGCCCATCTTGAACATCTGCGCGATCATAATGAACATGAATTTCTTAAAGAAGCTGTTGCTTACATTAAGAAACACGAAATTGATATGAGCCCTGAGGCCGAAATAAAACCAACTATTGCATCAAAAGTAGTTTTCCCAAATATGAAAGAAGCATTAAACCATGTTAAACCCGAAAGTTCTTGTGGCTGCGGAAGTTCCAAAACTATGGATTTCCGTATTGATCTCGACCAAGTAAATACTTCTGTAGTGGCAGCATCTGCATCAGCGGTTGCTCCAGCACCAGCAGCTCAGTCGGAACTGCGCCAATGGCCTGTTCAACTGCATCTCGTAAATCCTAATGCATCCTACTTTCAAGGCACCGATGTAGTGTTAGCTGCTGATTGTGTGGCATTTGCAATGGGTGATTTTCACGAACGATTGCTAAAAAACAAGTCTCTGGCCATCGCCTGTCCTAAACTCGATACCAACAAAGAAGTTTACCTTGATAAACTTTCGACAATGATTTCGGATTCAAAAATTAATACACTTACCGTTCCGATAATGGAAGTTCCATGTTGCGGAGGCCTTATACAAATGGCAAAAGCGGCTGTTGAGCAATCAGGACGAAACATCCCTGTTAAAAAAATAGTAGTTGGTATTAAAGGCGATATTTTATCCGAAGAGTGGGTATGAAATAATTGACTCATGCTTACTTGCTGAATAACCTGAAATAATCAGGTATCATAATCTGATTCTTTAAAAAAAAATTTGAATCGTATTCAAAATACTACAATAAAGTAATTACCAATAACATAAATAAAGTTACGATGGAAAAAGAGAAAATTGAAACGGGTATTTCTTTCTCATTTGTTGATTCAGTAAATTACCAAAGCGATGGGATTGTAAGCAAGCGAATAATACAGAAAGAGAAAGGGAATATTACACTTTTTGCTTTCGATTCAGGCCAGAAACTTAGCGAGCACACAGCACCTTTTGATGCCCTGGTGCAGGTTTTGCAGGGAACTGCGGAAATTGTAATCGGCGGGAAACCCACTCAACTCACAACAGGTCAAAGTATTATTATGCCAGCAAATATTCCTCATGCCGTAAATGCAAACGAAAAATTTATCATGCTTCTGACAATGATCAGAGAATAAACCATGCAAATGTTTCTCCTCAAGTCACGTCGCGAAAGAGAAAAAATCATTGTTCAAACAATGATTGAGATGTATTGTGCCGGTAATCATGCAAAGAAGTCGTTTATGTGTGATGAGTGCGCTGAATTGGCAAAATATGCCGAAAAACGACTATTGTCCTGCATGTTTGGAGATGTGAAACCCGTTTGCAAAAGCTGCCCGGTACACTGTTATTCGTCCCAAAAACGCGAACATATGCAAAAGGTAATGCGCTGGTCTGGACCAAGAATGCTGAAAAAGAAGCCATTTTATGCAGTAATACATCTCATTGATTCAATGACCGCTCCAAAACCAAAACGAAAACCTGCAAAGCGAAAACCGAAACAATGAAACTCAATACGCTGACAAATGCAGCTAAGGTTCCATTTGACGTTGAAGGATATTTGATGCATACTTCCGCCTCGCTCGAAGTGATTCATTTGTGCCTGCAACCCGGACAAGCAATTCCGCCGCACTCCAATCCAATTGATATTGTTGCCTGTTTGGTTGAAGGTGAAGCTACATTGCATACAGATAAAATTCAGGTAAAACTTGAATTGTATGCTGTTGTGGAAATCGAAAAGGATGTTGAACGTGGGTTTACAAATAACGGTAAATCGGAAGCCAGGCTTCTCATTATGAAAAAATTATGAAGTAGAAAGCATATTTATCTCATAAAAGTGCTCTTGAGGCACTTTTTTTGTTTCCACTGTCACTTCCTACGTTCATCAAATTTATACCTTTGATTCCTTTAAATCTTTAACACTACAATCCTTTTTTTATGTCAGACACCCCTTCGTCCGATGTTGTTACTTCATCCAATGTACTTGATATGTACACTGTTGCAAACGAATTTTGTATTTTCACCGAAGCTGCTGAAAAATACAACCCTGAAGAAGTAATTCAGTATTATGCGAAAATCTGTCCTTTGTTGTATCTGAAAGGAGCCATATTACCCGTGGTGGAAGCTGATGAGGATTTTTTAGGCGAACGATTTGTTAATGAAGATCAATGGGAGAGCACTTATAATTCCCTGCTCACTTTATTTGCCGGCAAAGATGAGTTTTATACTTTGTCCTACGAAAGCGGTGACAATATTCCGTTGCGTGCAAGTATTTCGGAACATTTGGCTGATGTATATCAGGATCTCAAGGATTTTGTTCTTTTGTACCAGAAAACCCTTATGTATGCAAAACAAAATGCAGTTTATGAATGTCGATCATTATTCATTTCTCATTGGGGAATGCGTATAGCCTCAATTTTGCCTGCATTGCATTCAGTGGCCTTTCGTGCTGAACAGGATGACGATTTACTCTATTGACAGGTATAAATCAGAATTACAGGCAATTATATCCTCAACTCGCTAAACTCAGGATTTTCGATTATAAGTTGTTTAAGGATAATTTAAACCATGTATCTTTGCACAATATTTATTTGATCTAAATAGGGATTAGCTGTGAATCTGAGTGAACTTGAACCTGGAAATAAAGCCACTATTGTTAGAGTGAAAGGGCGTGGTGCTTTCCGGAAAAGGATTACAGAAATGGGGTTTGTTGTCGGGAAAGAAGTTACAGTTATTAAAAAAGCACCACTTCAGGATCCTGTTGAATACAATATACTTGGTTATAACGTAACTCTTCGAACTAACGAAGCACATTTAATTGAAATAGATCCACTTAACTTAACTGAGCAGGAACCAAACTATTTAGGAACATTAAGCGAAGATTCCGAAAACACAAATTATCTGAAGCACAACAAAACCATACATATTGCTTTTGTAGGAAACCCGAATTCAGGTAAAACAACTCTTTTCAATTATGCTTCCAATTCGCGCGAACGGGTAGGAAATTACAGTGGTGTTACAGTTGGTGCCAAGGAAGCCCGCTTCGAAATGCATGGTTATCATTTTTTTATTACGGATTTACCTGGAACTTATTCAATTACTGCTTATTCGCCCGAAGAGCTGTTTGTACGCGATTTCATTAATGAAAATATGCCCGATGTAGTTGTAAACGTTATCGACGCATCAAACCTTGAACGCAACTTATATCTTACCACACAGCTTATTGATATGGATATCAGGGTAATAGTTGCTCTGAATATGTTCGATGAACTGCAACTTAAAGGCGATATTTTAAATTATGATTACCTCGGCCAAATGCTTGGGGTTCCGTTTATTCCAACTATTGCTTCGCGCGGCAAAGGCATAAGTGAGCTTTTTGCAAAAATCATCGAAGTGTGCGAAGGCAGCGACCAGGTTTCGAGGCATATACATATTAATTACGGACATTCGCTCGAACAAGGAATTAAAGCTGTTCAGAAAAAAATCCGTATTCCGGAAAATATCGACTTCCTGAATAAAATCTCTTCGCGCTTTTTATCAATAAAGCTGCTTGAAAATGATCCCGATGCCATTGAAAAAGCTAAGAAACTGAAAAATCCTGATGAAATAGCTGAAGTCGTTACCCGCGAAAGGGCAAGGATAGAAACAGATCAGCGTGAAGATACCGAAACCCAGATAACCGATGCTAAATATGGCTTTATTGCAGGAGCTTTGGCGGAAACACTGAAGCCAAATCCTAATATCCGTCGCAAAAAAAGTGAAATAATCGATACTTTTATTACTCATAAATTTTGGGGAATACCCATTTTTGTGTTGCTGATGTGGGCTACTTTTTATGGCACATTTAAGTTAGGCAACTATCCTATGCAATGGATTCAATGGATGGTTCAGGAAATATCCGGTATTATTCAGGTCAATATGGCTGATGGCATGTTGAAAGACCTGATGATACAAGGTGTAATAGGAGGTGTGGGCGGTGTAATCATTTTCCTGCCGAATATACTACTTCTGTACTTGTTTATTTCGC
This sequence comes from Bacteroidales bacterium, assembly GCA_038249705.1. Lineage (GTDB taxonomy): Bacteria > Bacteroidota > Bacteroidia > Bacteroidales > UBA4417 > UBA4417. The sequence continues at coordinate 22,958 of JBBSDC010000020.1, forward strand.
TCATGGAAGATACAGGTTATATGGCCAGGGCTGTATTTATCATGGACAGAGTAATGCACAAGATTGGATTACATGGTAAATCATTTATTCCGCTCTTAATGGGATTCGGGTGTAACGTACCGGCCATTTTATCAACCCGAATTATCGAAAGCCGCCGCGACAGGCTGATCACAATGCTAATAAACCCATTTATGTCGTGCAGTGCCAGGCTGCCGGTTTATATTCTTTTCATCACTGCATTTTTTCAATCCTATCAGGGAACAATTTTATTTGCAATTTATATTACCGGAGTACTTTTGGCTATAGGGTCGGCACTGATTTTCCGAAAAACGATATTCCGGAAAACGGATGTCCCTTTCGTAATGGAGCTGCCACCCTATCGTGTTCCAACCATGCGCAGTATTGTAAAGCATGTGTGGTACCGGACCGGACAGTATCTTCAGAAAATTGGCGGAATTATCCTTGTTGCTTCCATAATCATCTGGGCATTAGGATATTTTCCGGTTGATTATAGCGAGAAAGCGCAATTAGACGAACAGATCACTGCCTTGGAACAGAAAAGTATTTCAATTGCAGATTCGGAAATTTACTCTCGGAGAGAAAAAGATTCACTTGTAACAAAATTGAATTCTGATATTTCGGGACTACATTTCATTATGAGTTCAACGCAGCAGGAAAACTCTTTCATAGGCCGTATCGGACATTTTGTTGAACCGGCTATGCGGCCGCTGGGTTTCGACTGGAAAATGAGTGTTGCCCTGCTAACCGGTGTTTCGGCCAAAGAAGTTGTTGTTGGCACCTTAGGTGTTTTATACCAAACTGACAATTCGGGAAATGGGAATCAATCTCTTGTTCAGAAACTCCAACAACAAACATACACCTCGGGAATAAATATCGGTAAGCCGGTTTTCACGCCTCTGGTAGCACTCAGTTTTATGATTTTTATACTCATCTATTTCCCCTGCATTGGAGTTGTTTCGGCTATCAGCCGCGAATCGGGGCATTGGAAATGGGCGCTGTTCGTGGTAGTATATACCACAGTTCTGGCTTACCTGGGTTCGCTGGCCGTTTATCAGATTGGTTCTCTTTTCTTTTAAATTCAGATATATGGAATGGATTTCATCACACCCGCAACTGATTTTCTTTATCCTTTTGGCGATCGCCGTTTTATTAAGCCGGATTCCTTTACTTGGCAAATATTTCAGAAGTATTAACACGCTAGTTCACGAAGCTGGTCATGCTTTCGCTACACTTATACTGAGTGGTGAAATAATTGCAGTAAATCTTTTTGCTGATACTTCTGGCTCTACAGTAACCAAAGCTAAAAATAAATTTTCACAAGCGCTGATATCTCTTGCCGGATATCCGGTTTCGGCACTTACAGGATGGCTTTGCCTTTTTCTGCTTTATAAAGGCTATTACCTTTATATACTTTTTATACTCACAAGTATCGCATTGATTATCATGATACTATCATTAAAAAATATGTATGGATTATTCTGGGCAGGAACTTTTGTGGTACTTAATCTGTTACTTATATACTTCAATAATCATACGGTAATTTATATTTTCGCAGCTTTTTATGCTTTAGTCATTTTTACCGATGCCATAATTTCCTCGTTTATATTGCTTGTATTAGCAATAAAACAGCCCAAAAAAGCTGGTGATGCTACCAATCTACAGAAAATAACGAAAATCCCTGCTGCGGTCTGGGCCTTACTTCTGCTGGCATTTACACTGTTTATTTCCTGGATTTCAGTGCTAAACTATTTCCCATCCATTAAAACACTAATCTGATTATATATATGCCATTGCAGGAAATTATCACATACGTATTAGTTGCTTGTGCCGGGCTGATCGCATTGTACAGTATTTACCGCACATTATTCCCTGTAAAGAGGAACAGACACTATGGAGGTTGTTCATCCTCTTGTAGTTGCGATGCCGTACTATTGCGTAAAGAGTTATTGAATAATGTAAAAAAGCGATAAATTTATTTCATTTTATCGAGCCTGTTCATACCCTCAACAGCTTTAGGATCGTTGGGTTTAATTTTGAGCACCTGCCGGTAGTCGCTTGCTGACTTTTCTTTATCTTTTAGAAGTTCGTAACAAAACCCACGATTGTACCATGCATCAACATAATCCGGTTCAAGTTCAATTGCTTTGGTGAAGAAAGTTGCCCCTTTCGAATAATTGTTCAGATATACAAGGTTAACATATCCCATATTATAATAGGCAAGTATATTACCCGGATTCACTTTTATAATTTCCTCATAGGATTGAATGGCTTTTTGTGGCTGATCGTTTTCCTGGTAAAGTAAACCCAGATTATACAAAGCCTCAGTACTTTTAGGATTTGCTTTTACAGCACTTTTAAAATATTCAATCGACATTTTCTGATCGCGGTTTTCCCATATATAGCCCAACTGCATCAGTGCTTCAAAATGAGCCTGGTCAATTGATACAGAGCGCTGAAAACTCTGAATGGCAAAATCCATTTTGTCATTTTCCATCAATGCCATTCCTTTCAGGAAATAAGCATCAGCCTGTTCAGGATCAATTTCGAGGGTTTTCTCAATTGAAACAGCACAGTTCTCATAATCTTTCATGACCAAATAAAGCTTTGCTTTTTTCAGGTACACATCCGCATTTTTATCGTCAAATTTCAATACCTGGTTCAACGCATCAAGTGATTCCTGAGGTTTACCCATCAATAGATAAATGCCTGAGAGCCCTGTGTAAGCTTTAACGGATTTTGGTTCAAGTTCAATGGCTTTATTGATGTCATTTAATGCATCGTTAAATAATTCGCGTCTTACAAAATACTCCGATCGCTGAGTGTACAAATCAGATTTCCCGGGATCTTTCGAAATAGCATCATTTAATGCCGAAAGTTCCTGCGAAATGGAATCATTTGCGGTTATCTTACTACCCGACTCTGATTGATTGCACGCATTAAAAACCACTGAAATTGTTAGACCCACAAAAATAAAAAGTACAATGTAACGCATGGTAAAAGGATGAATTAGTTTGCAAAAATAAAAACTCCGGCTGATAATTCATCCGGAGTTTTAGTATTTAATCTATTTAACGGCAACTAAATCAAAATGAAATTATAATTTTCATTAAATCAGATCATTAACCTTTAAGGGAAATTATAAGCTGAGACTCAATTTCGGTGCACAATTCGGGATTATCAGCAAGTAATTTTTTCAATGCATCTCTTCCCTGTCCTAATTTTGTTTCACCATAGCTAAACCAGGAACCACTTTTTTTAATAATATTCCGTTCAACGCCAAGATCAATGATTTCGCCATATCTGGAAATACCTTCTCCGTAAATAATATCGAATTCAGCCTGACGGAATGGCGGAGCAACTTTATTTTTAACTACTTTCACTTTCACCCTGTTGCCTATTGCCACATCACCATCTTTAATCTGAGTCTGACGACGGATATCCAAACGAACGGAAGCATAAAACTTCAGTGCGTTTCCACCTGTAGTAGTTTCGGGATTACCAAACATAACACCGATTTTTTCGCGCAGCTGATTAATAAAAATACAGCAGCAACCAGTTTTACTTATAGTGGAAGTAAGTTTACGCAATGCCTGCGACATCAGCCTGGCCTGCAAACCCATTTTCGAATCGCCCATTTCACCTTCTATTTCACTTCGTGGAGTAAGAGCTGCAACAGAGTCGATAACAATAATATCAATAGCTCCCGAACGAATAAGGTTTTCGGTAATTTCCAGAGCTTGTTCACCGTTATCAGGTTGCGAAATAAGCAGATTTTCGATATCAACACCAAGTTTCTGGGCATAGTAACGATCGAAAGCATGCTCTGCATCAATGAAAGCGGCTATTCCACCCTTTTTCTGTGATTCTGCTATTGCGTGTAAAGCAAGAGTTGTTTTCCCTGACGATTCAGGTCCGTATATTTCTATAACCCTACCTTTGGGTAAACCGCCGACTCCCAAAGCTATATCCAAACCCAACGAGCCAGTGGAAATAACCGGAGTATCTTCAACTACCTGGTCGCCCAGCTTCATAATAGTACCTTTACCGTATGTTTTTTCGAGCTTATCCATTGTAAGCTTCAATACATTCAGTTTTTCCTGATTGGTATCTTCCTTTGCCATTTTTAAATAATTTAACTTTAGATAGCAAATTTACTCCGTTTATTATTTAAACAAAAATATACTTTGAATCTGAAGGAGGTTTTTATTAACAAAAAAATTTTCCACTGCAAATATAAAAAAAATGCAGTGGCTATTTAAAATATCATTTTACAGAAAGTTAATTTAATTAAGCTTTAAGTATCTGATCTGTATGATTTTTGGTATCGACCTGAGTAAAAACCTTTTCAATAATGCCGTCTTCACTAATCACAAAAGTTGACCTTAAAACTCCGTCATAACTTTTGCCCATAAACTTTTTAGGCCCCCAGACTCCATAAGCAGAAATAATTTCTTTTTCAGTATCCGGAAGAAGTGAAAAAGGCAGTTCATACTTATCCGCAAACTTTAAATGTGATTTAAGAGGATCGGGGCTTACGCCAACAACTGCATAACCAAGTTTTATAAGTTCAACATAATTGTCGCGCAGGTTACAAGCCTCAGCTGTACAACCAGGCGTATCATCCTTGGGATAAAAGTAAAGTACAACCTTTTTGCCCTTCAATGATTGAAGAGATATTTCGTTGCCGTGCTGATCATTAGCAGAAAATAAAGGTGCTGCATCACCTGTTTTTAAAGTAACCATATTTTTGGAGAATAAAAACGTTTAACAAAAACTTGTATTTTTTAAACAGAAATTACGGTAAATAGTTCAAAATTGAACAATCAACCTTAATTCCTATTTTAGTGGCTGGATGTTATGTGTAGCATAATAAAGGCAAAATTCCTTTATCCCGCATACTTCACATTTCGGTTTCCGGGCAATACATACATATCTGCCATGCAAAATAAGCCAGTGATGAGCAATCGAAAGTTTTTCGGATGGAATATATTTTACCAGTTCTTTTTCGGTTGCTAGCGGAGAGCGTGAGTTTGTAGTGAGCCCAATCCGGTTCGATACTCTGAAAACATGTGTGTCAACCGCCATTGCCGGAAGGTTAAAAACCACTGAAGCAATAACATTCGCTGTTTTCCGACCAACTCCAGGCATTTTTTGCAATTCATCAATATCAGAAGGAACAATACCACCAAATTCGTTAACTAAAGTCAGTGCCATCCCCAGCAGGTTTTTGGCTTTATTATTGGGATACGAGCAGCTCTTAATCAATTCGAATACACTTTCAACGGCTGCTTTCGAAAGCGATTCAGCATCCGGAAATTTTTGAAAGAAGGGAGGCGCTATGATATTCACTCTTTTATCAGTACACTGTGCGGATAAAATTACTGCTACCAGCAATTGGTATGGCGATTGAAATACCAGCTCAGTTTCAGCAACAGGCATTGCTGTCTCAAAATAGCTGACAATTTGTTTAAAACGTTCTTTTTTAGATATTTTTTTCGACATAATGGCTGGTTAATTCTCTGACAAAAATACATTAAAGCTTAAAGGGAGTAACAACATAAAAATTAGTAATGTTGTCAGTTAAAAGAGCTTATAAGGATTTGCGACTTCAAATTTACAAAACGTATAGTTTGAACAAAAAAAAATCCCGCCGTAAGCGGGACTAATTTGTTAAACATTTTTGCCGGATCAGTTAAGTACAATATAACAGGTTTTAAAATCATTGCAATCGATAACCTGCAAAGCCTGCGAATAACTTATCAGCATCTTCACTGCCTGATGGCCAGGAACCAGACTACCAACTTTTTGATTATCGGCTACTTGTGAAGCTTCATTAAGGAGTGTAGAGATTTTTATCATCTATTGGGGTTTTGTTAAACTTTATACCCAAAAAACGACAATCGCTTCTCCTTTATTGTATCAGAGCAAAAATATTTTACACTATACACTCAGTATGATCGCTTTACTGTCAATAAGTTTACGCAGGTTGATCAGAGCATATCGCATTCGGCCTAAGGCAGTATTAATACTCACATCAGTTTGCTCGGCAATGTCCTTAAAACTCATATCGCTGTAATGCCTGAGTAAAAGAACTTCGCGCTGCTCGCCAGGCAGATGATCAATTAACTTTCGAACATCCTCGTAAATCTGATCAACAATCATTCTTTCTTCGATGGAATCATCAACTATCCGCAGATTGTCGAAAATATCACCTTCTTCTGAATGATTGTCCACTATCGGCAAACGTTTCGATTTGCGGTAATGATCAATAATAAGATTATGAGAAATTCGCATTACCCATTGGATAAACTTTCCTTCTTCTTTATAAACACCTGATCGTAAAGTGTTTATGACTTTAATGAAGGCATCCTGAAATATATCGTCAGCCAGATGTTTGTCTCTGACAACGAGAAGGATGTACGAATAAACTTTTTGCTTGTGCCTGTTTATAAGAACCTCAAGACTATTTTCATTACCGGCGAGATAGTTGCTTATAAGCTCCTGATCGCTAACAATGGGGGTGGACATAATACCTCCGTATTGGTTAGTAATTATTTGAGTTTAAGAGCGTAGAGTTCTTTCGATAATGATTTGCTTTGGTTAATAATTAATGAATCAGGCGTTGAAAAGTAATATGTCTTTTTTAAACATTTTTACTTTAAGACTTGCAAATGTACACATCTATTCATCTATGTGCAAATTTTTGTTAAAATTATTTTAATATATGTCATTAGTGAAACTCAATACAATCATAAACAATTGTATTTATGATATATACGTTTGTTCTAAAAGTATTTCAGACTACAGTATTACCTTATAAAAGTCAGTTTACTGAACTCTTTTTCAGTAATAAGTGTTCGAAATGTAAGTAGCTTTGCAGCTCAATTCATAATACTATAGAGTAAACTATTCATTGGGTTTACATTGAAACTGAGAAAATAACCATGATTATTACAGACATCGATCATTTAGATCCCAAAAAATATATCCTTGTTAAAGGTGCCCGGGTAAATAACCTTAAAAATATTTCGGTAGCTATTAAACGAAATAGGCTGGTGGTTATCACCGGATTATCAGGTTCAGGGAAATCATCGCTTGCATTCGATACACTTTATGCTGACGGACAGCGCCGGTATGTTGAAAGCCTGAGTTCATATGCCCGGCAATTCCTTGGAAGAATGAGCAAACCTGAAGTAGATTATATTAAAGGAATAGCTCCGGCAATTGCTATCGAACAAAAGGTTAACACACGCAATCCCCGATCGACAGTAGGAACTTCGACCGAAATTTACGAGTATATAAAACTCCTTTTCGCCCGTATTGGCAAAACCTTTTCGCCAGTTACCGGAGAGCAGGTTACCAGACATAGTGTTACTGATGCTGTAAATGTAATCATGGAACAACAGGATGGAGCTCATGTTATGCTTTATAGCCCCGTTTATCAAAAGAGTGACCGCACTTTGAAAGATGATCTCACTGTTGTTTTACAGCAGGGTTTCAGCAGGGTACTTTATCAGGAAAATGTGTTGAAAATTGAAGACATTTTACCCGAAGTTGGCAAATTCGATTATAATGAAATGTTTGTTCTTGTTGACCGGTTTAGTATTGATAAGTCCGATGAAGATATTGCTGCAAGAGCTGCAGATTCAGTACAAACTGCATTTTTTGAAGGGAATGGAACATGCTTGCTGAGTATTGAAATTGATGGTATAAGTAATCGTTTCGAATTCTCGAACAGGTTCGAACTCGATGGAATAACCTTTGAAGAGCCATCAGTGCATCTTTTTAGTTTCAACAATCCATTTGGTGCCTGTAAAACCTGCGAAGGGTTTGGCAGTGTGATTGGCATTGATGAAGACCTGGTGATTCCGGATAAAAGCCTTTCAATATATGACGATGCAGTTGCCTGCTGGAAAGGTGAAAAAATGAGTGAATACAAACATACCCTTATAAAACATGCACATAAGTTTGATTTCCCGGTTCACACGCCATATTATAAACTCACAAGTGCACAGAAAGGATTGTTATGGACTGGAAATCAGCATTTCGAAGGAATAAACGCTTTTTTTGCTATGGTCGAAAGTCAGACCTATAAAATTCAATACAGGGTTATGCTTTCGAGGTATCGTGGAAAAACAGTTTGTCCCGATTGCCTTGGTACCCGCTTACGCAAAGATGCAAATTATGTTAAGGTGAACGAAAAATCCATAACCGACCTGATTTTGACGCCAATTGCTGATGTGCTTGATTTCTTCGAAAACATCCAACTTACTGAATATGAGCATAAAGTTGCTGACCGTCTGTTAGTCGAAATTAAAAACAGGCTTGGTTTTTTATGCAATGTAGGATTGCCTTACCTTACACTTAACAGGCTCTCAAATTCCCTTTCAGGTGGAGAATCGCAACGTATCAACCTTGCAACTTCATTGGGTAGCAGCCTTGTAGGATCACTTTATATTCTCGATGAACCCAGTATCGGACTCCATCCGCGCGATACACACCTGCTGATTAAGGTGCTGAAAGGATTGCGCGATATGGGCAACACTGTTATTGTAGTTGAACACGAAGAAGAAATAATAAAAGCTGCTGACCAGGTAATTGATATTGGACCATTGGCGGGCAGCCACGGCGGAGAGCTGGTTTTCCAAGGTACATTTGAAGAAATACTGAAAGATGAGACAAGTTTGACAGGCTTATATCTTTCAGGAAAACGATCCATTCAGTTGCCTTTAAGCCGCAGACCCTGGAACGATTATATCGCAATAAAAGGTGCCCGCGAACACAATTTGAAAAGCATTAATGTAAAATTTCCACTTAAAGTGATGACCGTAGTAACGGGAGTCAGCGGTTCGGGAAAAACAACTTTGGTTAAAAGAATACTTTACCCTGCGCTTAAAAAGATTTTTGGCGGGTATGGTGAGCGCACAGGAAAATTCGACCGTTTGGAAGGAGATTACAACCTTATTACTGCTGTTGAACTTATCGATCAAAATCCGATTGGGCGGTCATCACGTTCAAATCCTGCTACTTACGTAAAAGCTTTCGATGATATACGCAGTTTATTTGCCGACCAGCAATTAGCAAAAGTAAGAGGTTATAAACCCGGATTCTTTTCCTTTAATGTGGAAGGTGGCCGATGCGAGGAATGCGAAGGCGAGGGAATTGTAACTGTAGAGATGCAGTTTATGGCCGATTTGCACCTGATGTGCGACAGTTGCAAAGGGAAACGCTATAAGGATGAGGTACTTGATGTAAAATATCATGAAAAAACGATATTCGATATACTCGATCTTACCATTGAGCAGGCCATAGACTTTTTTCATGCCGGTTCGGAGAAAAGCGCCACTGCCAATCGTATTTCAGCAAAGCTCAAACCATTGGCTGATGTAGGATTAGGTTATCTTAAGCTAGGTCAATCATCGGATACTTTTTCGGGCGGCGAAGCACAGCGGATTAAACTGGCATCATTCCTGACTAAAGGAACCAACGACTCCCCTACCCTTTTTATATTTGATGAACCTACTACCGGGCTTCATATGCATGATATAAACCGTTTGCTTGCTGCTTTCAATGCCTTGCTGGTAAAAGGACACACCGTAATTGTTATTGAACATAACCTGGATGTAATTAAAACAGCTGATTGGGTAATTGACCTTGGACCTGAAGGTGGAGAACAAGGAGGGTTTGTGTTATTTGAAGGCACGCCCGAAGCACTCCTGAAAATTAAATCTTCACACACAGCAAATTATCTGAAGTACAAAATGATAACTTCTTAATTATTTTTTCATACTCAAGCAAAGTAAATATTTTTTTTATAGATTTGTTGTTTAGAACTCTAAACAATCAATTCATGAAAAAACTTTACATTTTATCCTTACTGTTCCTGTGTGGTGTTTCATTAGGATATGCACAAACTACCCTGTTTTCTGATAATTTTGAGTCCTACACAGCGGGCTCAAAGCTTGTTCAGCAAGTACCTGGCACCGATTGGACAACATGGAGCAATGCTCCTGGCGGATCAGAAGATCCCGTAGTATCAGATGCCCAGGCTAACGGAGGCATAAAATCGGTGAAGATTGCTCCAAACAATGACCTGGTTCTGCTTCTGAATGATAAAACAGCAGGTCGTTACCAAATAAAAATGAATGTGTACGTTCCCACAGGAAAAATCGGCTATTTCAATGTGCTTCAGGACTTTGCTGCTAGTACAAGCCAATGGGGAATGGAAGTGTATTTTAATGCAAACGGCACGGGTACTGTAAATGCAGGTGGCGAATTATCAGGATCATTCAATTATACACAGGCAACATGGGTTCCAATAAGTATAATGGTTGATTTGGATGATGACTTTGCAACACTTTATCTGAACAATTCCGAAGTGGTTAGCTGGAAATGGAGTACCGGCGCGCAGGGAAGTGGAAATTTACTGAAACTTGATGCTGCTAACTTTTATGGCCCAGCTACCGGAGGCACGGCTGAATGTTATTTTGACGACATTGAATTTATCGAGCAGGTTGATCTTTTGGGTCCGCAGAATCTGGTAGCAAGCGTTTCAATGTCTGATATCAGCCTAACCTGGGATGCACCTACATCAGGAACACCAGATAATTATTCGATCATCCGCAACGGAGTTGTTATCAATTCCACTGTAACAACTACTACATTCACAGATGCCAACCTATACCCGAATACATATATTTATGAAGTAAAAGCTCACTATATCGGAATGGGCTATTCCCCTTCATCCAACACTGCCGAAGGCACAATTGAAGGAGGCATGCCACGCACAAAAGTACTGTTCGAAATTGCAACAGGAACATGGTGTCAGTTTTGCCCGGGAGCTGCCAAAGGCGCTGATGATATGGTACACAACGGACATGATGTAGCTATTATTGAATACCATGGCGGCGATAGTTATGAAAATACTTCTTCGTTAGACAGGATTTCATATTATAATGTAACCGGATATCCGACCACCAAAGTTGATGGTGTTCTCGAAATGGTTGGAGGTAATGCAACTACTTCACTCTATCCTTCCTATCTGAATATGTACAACCAGAGAATAACTGTTCCTTCGATTCATTTCCTTGAAAGAAATGTTGAACATGTTTCGGGTAATATGTATCGTGCAACAGTTACTGTAGAGCAGGCCAGTAATTATTTTCCTACGGACCTTGTTCTGCACACAGCACTTACCGAGTCGCATATTCCAGAAATATGGCTGAGTGGAATGACTGAAGTTAATTTTGTTTGCCGCGAAATGTTCCCGAGTGCTGCCGGAACTCCTCTCGACTTTTCGACAAGCAATACTTTAACTTTTACTTTTGATTTTTCAACAACAGGATATGTACTCGAAAATTGCGAGTTTGTAGCTTTTGTTCAGCATAATCCGTCAATGGAAGTTGTTCAATCTGTTTCGCATCTTATGCTTTATACAGGTTTGAAAACCGACCAGAAACTTGCTTTAACAGCTTATCCAAATCCTACAGTGGATTATATTAACCTCCAGGTTAACAGTCAAAATCAAATTTCATACATGATCACTGATGTATTAGGAAAAATAATGGTTCCAATGACAAAGGCTGCATCCGAAATCACCCGTATTGATGTATCATCATGGAATTCAGGAGTATATATTATCAAAACCAATGATGGTTACTCAAGAAAATTTACTATTGCCGGTCGATAATCCGATCATTTTTATCTACAAAAAAGGCCTGGATTCGTTCAGGCCTTTTTTTTGTTTTTTCAAAGAAGAATCAAGCTTTTTTATAATTTTTATATCCTATTTCAATTCCGGTATATTTTCGAAGCCATTTTTTAAAATGATCTTTAAAACTTAAATTACTGAATGACAGATCGTAATCAAATTTCCAGTTTTTGTTTTCAATACGATCATGCATAACCTGAGGATGTGTTCCATTAAACAATTCAAGGGCATCAATAGCAGAATAATCAAATTCGTTCGATTTGGCTACATTTTTATCAACCCAGTTGTCGGAATGCCAGAGTTTGTTGAAATTTTCCTGTTTGCGCTGCATGGCTGCCGGTTCTTTCACCCAACCATAGTGATAAACATATGCATCAACAGATTTTACACAGAGTTTCTGATTGTCACCTTTCCGGAATCCTTGTGCATCGCGATAGGAATATAAGTTGGCTGATCTCCGTATAACCCGTATTTCGTGCGGATACCATTTACCGGATGAACCTACATAATCGTAAGAACCATAAAAATGAAGGTAATTGAAAAGCAACCCATCCACTTCAGGATGATCTTTCCATTTGGCCATGGCGTTTTTAATTGGTTCAAGATATTTTTCATGAACCACTTCATCTCCCTGAATATAAAAAGCCCAATCGGTATCATTACCAATAGTCTGGTATGCTTTATCGGTTTCAAGAGCTAAAACCCGCCCGCCTTCGCGCAGAGTATCATCCCATACTGTTTCGATAATCCTTATTTTAACCGGATCAATCTGCCTGATAAGTTCCAGAGTAGCATCGTCAGAATTTCCAACCGCTACAACAAAATCATCACAAACAGGTAATATTGAGCGAATCGCCTCAACTACCGGGTAATCGTAAATAAGAGCATTGCGTATAAACGTGAAACCAGTTACTTTCATTTAAGCCTTTTAAAGCGGCAAAGTTAGTAATTCCATGGGTTTGGCAGGATAGTTCCCATTATCAGCTAAAGTTTAAAAGAATACATAAATTTGCCCAACAAAATAAATCAGAAAATGCATATTCATTACTTCCAGCACGATCATTTCGAAGATTTGGGATATATAGGCGATTGGGCTTCCAGCCATAATATTACTTCTTCAGTTACCCGTTTTGATATAAATCCCGAATTACCCTTAGTTGAATCTTTTGACTGGCTGGTAGTTATGGGCGGCAAAATGGGCGTAAACGATTCAGCGGAATTTCCATGGATAGATGACGAAATTGAATTCATCAAAAAAGTCATTCGATCAGGGAAAATTGTGATAGGAATTTGCCTTGGAGCTCAAATGGTAGCAAAAGCGCTTGGAGCCAAGGTTTATAAAAACAAGGAACAGGAAATCGGGTTCATGCCTGTTTACTATAGCCCTAATGCATTGAATGATAATGTTTTTATGCATTTCGCCGGAGATTTGACTGTAATGCATATGCATTACGATGTTTTCGATTTACCTTCAGGAGCAACAACAATGGCTTATAGCGAAGTTACACCATGCCAAGCCTTCATATATGGGAAAAATGTATTTGCGCTTCAGTTTCATTTCGAGATTACTAAGTCGAATGCACCTGAATTTATTCGTGAAATAGCACCGGAAATTCTTCCTGGCAAGCATGTTCAGACACCAGATGAAATGATGAAACACATAAATTATTGTCCTAAAAATAATCTGATCTTTTCAAAAATGCTTGAAAACATTCTTGCAATTTCCACTGTAGTATAGCAGAATTTAATTGTCATCGTGTTAGCAGAAAGCAATTCAATAAAAGTATATTTTGAAGCAGGAATCCTAGAAATTAACATTTTTTGAGTAAAATACTGATAACTTTAGCTTATATCTTCAAAAAATATTTAGTAAAGTTTTGTACTTTTGCACCCTCAAAAAAAGTATGATCTGACTTATAACTATCAACACATAAATACAAAAACAGCAATCTGTTATGGCTAAATCAAAAGTAAAAAGCGTTTATACTTTCGGCAATAAAAAGGCGGAAGGCGATGCTTCGATGAAAAACCTGCTTGGTGGCAAAGGTGCCAACCTGGCCGAAATGAACCTTATTGGTGTTCCGGTTCCTCCGGGATTTACTATCACTACCGAAGTGTGTACCGTTTACACAAAAGAAGGTCGCGATGCAGCTTTGAAACTCATTAAAAAAGAAGTTGAAGCTGCCGTTTCGGAGGTTGAAAAACACATGAATGCAAAATTCGGCGACAGCAAAAACCCTTGTCTTTTATCAGTTCGTTCAGGCTCACGTGCTTCAATGCCGGGTATGATGGATACCATCCTCAACCTTGGCTTGAATGATGAAGCAGTAAAAGGACTTGAGAAAAAAACAGGAAACCCACGTTTTGTTTGGGATTCATACCGTCGATTTGTTCAGATGTATGGTGATGTTGTACTTGGTTTAAAACCGGTTTCGAAAGAAGATGAAGATCCATTTGAAGAAATTATTGACCACCTGAAAAAAGAAAAAGGTGTTACTCTGGATAATGAACTTACCACCGACGACCTTAAAGAACTGGTTGCCCGTTTCAAAAAAGCTGTTAAAAAAGCAACCAAGAAAGATTTCCCTGCCGATCCATGGGAGCAACTTTGGGGAGCTATCTGTTCGGTATTCGACAGCTGGATGAACGACCGTGCTATACTTTACCGTCAGCTTAACAATATCCCTGAAGAGTGGGGAACTGCCGTTAACGTTCAGGCCATGGTATTTGGTAACATGGGCGACAGCTCAGCTACCGGTGTATGCTTCAGCCGCGATTCGGGTACAGGCGAAAATATTTTCAATGGCGAATACCTTATTAACGCTCAGGGCGAAGACGTGGTTGCCGGTATCCGCACACCACAGGAAATTACTATCGAAGGTTCAAAACGTTGGGCTAAACTAACAGGTGTAAGCGAAAAAGACCGTAAGTCGAAATTCCCTTCGCTCGAAGAAACCATGCCTAAACTTTATAACGAACTGTTTACAATCCAGAAAAAACTGGAAAAACATTATAAAGACATGCAGGATATGGAGTTTACCATTCAGGAAGATAAACTCTGGATGCTCCAGACCCGAAGCGGTAAACGTACCGGTGCAGCAATGGTAAAGATTGCTATAGATATGTTTATAGAAAAACTAATCGACGAAAAAACAGCCATTTTAAGGGTTGAGCCTAACAAACTGGATGAATTGCTTCACCCTGTTTTCGATACCGCAGCTTTGAAAAAAGCAAAAGCACTTGCTCAAGGATTACCAGCTTCACCAGGTGCAGCAACCGGCCAGGTAGTTTTCTTTGCTGACGATGCAGTTGCATGGGCAGCCAAAGGACATAAAGTAATTTTGGTTCGTATCGAAACATCCCCTGAGGATCTTGCAGGTATGAATGTTGCCGAAGGTATCCTTACCGCTCGTGGTGGTATGACTTCGCATGCAGCAGTTGTTGCCCGTGGTATGGGTAAATGCTGTGTTTCAGGTGCTGGCAGCTTAAAAATTGACTACAAAACACGTACACTCGAAATTGGTGCCACCAAATTTAAAGAAGGCGACTGGTTATCAATAAACGGTTCGAACGGCGAAGTATATGAAGGAAAAATCGGAACCATGGAAGCTGCTCTCAGCGGCGACTTTGGTAAACTGATGGATATGGCCGACAAACATTCACGTATGCTTGTCCGTACCAATGCCGATACTCCTCACGATGCGCAGGTTGCACGTAACTTCGGAGCAAAAGGTATTGGACTTTGCCGCACCGAGCATATGTTCTTCGAAGGTGTAAAAATTAAAGCCATGCGCGAAATGATCCTTGCTGATGATGAAGCTGGTCGTCGTGCTGCTCTTGCAAAACTGTTACCAATGCAGCGCGAAGATTTCGAAGGAATTTTCGAAGCTATGGAAGGCCTTCCTGTTACAGTTCGATTGCTTGATCCTCCTTTGCACGAATTTGTTCCTCACGAAGAAGAAAATCAAAAAGAAATGGCCAAAGAAATGGGCATTTCGGCTAAAGCTGTAAAAGAAAAAGTTGAGTCGTTACACGAATTCAACCCAATGCTTGGCCACCGTGGATGCCGCTTAGGAAATACATATCCTGAAATTTCGGAAATGCAGGCCCGTGCAATTATCGAGGCTGCTATGAACCTGAAAAAGAAAGGCATTAAAACACATCCTGAAATCATGATTCCGCTCACCGGTACACTTACCGAAATGCAATTGCAGGAAAAGATCGTTCGCGAAACAGTTGAAACTGTATTTGCTGAACGTAAGGACCGCATAGATTATATGGTTGGAACCATGATTGAAGTTCCACGTGCTGCTTTAGTTGCTGATAAAATTGCAGAATCCGCTGAATTCTTCTCATTCGGTACCAACGACCTTACGCAGATGACTTTCGGCTATTCGCGCGACGATGCCGGCAAGTTCCTACCGGTTTACCTCAAAAAAGGTATTCTGAAATACGACCCGTTCCAGGTTCTTGATCAGGAAGGTGTTGGCCAGCTCGTACATATGGCAACGCAAAAAGGCCGTTCAACCCGTCCGAACCTTAAAGTTGGTATTTGTGGCGAACATGGAGGCGAACCATCATCCGTTGAGTTCTGTCATTCCGTTGGAATGAACTACGTAAGCTGCTCACCATTCCGCGTTCCAATTGCACGCTTGGCTGCTGCACAGGCTGCTATTAAAGAATCACTTTCGGCACCAGGAAAAGCAAAAACAGCAAAGAAAGCTGAAAAGAAAGACGACAAGAAAAAAGCAAAGAAAAAATAGTACTGTTTTTAAAATTGATTTTACAAAAGAGGCTGCCGGAAGGTGGCCTCTTTTGTTTTTAGAGCA
>JBBSDC010000021.1:0-39051 GCA_038249705.1 Bacteroidales bacterium
AAACGCCACCTGAATAATCATGGTGGCGTTTTTTGTAGTATCAAACTTCTTATTAACCCTGAAGTTTAAAGTAAATAGGCATGTTAAAGAGAACGCGGACGTTTTTTCCGTTTTGTTTTCCTGGATGCCATTTAGGCATCATTTTAACAACGCGTAGTGCTTCTTCATCGCATCCTCCGCCGATTCCACGCAGAATTTTAACTTCAGTTACATTTCCTTTCGAGTCAACCACAAAGGAAACATATACAGTGCCTTGAATTCCGTTTTCCGTAGCTTGCTGCGGGTATTGAATGTTTGCAGCGAGGAATTTGTTACGTTCGGCTTCACCACCAGGAAATGCGGGCATTTCCTCAACAATAGTGAAAACCTCTTTCTTTGATTCTTCCACTTCAATTACCTCCACTTTGGTTTCAACAACAATTTCTTCGATAGCAACCGCTTCGTTAGTTGTTTGAGAAAGTTCATCCTGGTTAAAGATATCAGCGTCTTCCACAACTTCTTCGGTAGTTACAATAGGAGCAACGAACTTAACTTTTTGCTCAAGTGCAGCTGGTGGTGGTGGTGGCGGTGGAGGTGGAGGAGGAGCTTCTTCTTTAGGTTTGTCCATATCAATAAATTCAGCGCTGGCTGCTTTTTCAATATATTTCGACCTTTTTTGCGCATAGTAGCTTGATGCCAGAGGGTAAGCAAGGCCTGCGAGCAGAATAATAACTGCCATAATGAGGGCTTTGGTTACGTTTTTTGGATAAAGTTTACGCAAAATGTACGCTCCATAAGTTTTATTCCTGTGCTCAAAGACGATTTCGTCCATTGGAGCTGCAAAAACTTCTTGATTTGTCATTTTTGTGTCTTAGGTTAAATGTGATCAACAACTTCTGTTAACACATATTGATTTATTTTGCGGCCGGTGTTGAAACTGCAGTACCATTAAGCATTTTCAGTTCAACGTCCGAAATATCTACAACTGCATAATTAGCAACAGTAGTAATTGCCATTTCGTCAATAATGTCAACAATGTTTCTGTATTTAGCCTTTTCATCGGCTTTTATGAGGATAATAGGGGCTTCTTTGTCAGATTTCTTTAAGTCCTTAATTCTTCGGGCTAAAGTGGAATCTGCCATCACCTCTTCTCCTTTAATCACCTTTTCCCTGAGTTCTGATACTGCTTTGAAAACGGTTTTATTTCGCTGCAGTAACATTTTCCGGATTCCGTCCTTACTATAATCAGTTTTGATCAATTCAGGAAGTGGTAACTTGGGATCGGCAACACCAAAGTAATAGTAAACCTGGTCATTACCCGACATCAGAATGTTGATAGTCCTGTTTGCTTCAATTTTTGGAGCTTCTGTATTAGGATCATCCTTCTTTTCGGGCATGGTGATTTCCATCGCTTTTGGCTTGGCAAATGCTGTGGTAAGCATAAAAAAGGTGATAAGCAAACACATCAGGTCGACCATGGGGGTCATATCGATGTGTGTCGAAAACTTTTTGGCTTTCTTTTTGCCGCCCTTTTTTTTGCCTTCCGCTTGGATTATTTCAGCCATACTTTGATTTCTTTAAATTATTAACATTATATGTTTATTCTTCCAATTTTGCTTCTTCCTTCATGAGGTTGGTCGTGAGGTTAAACTTGTTAACCTGGTTTTCCTGAAGAATATCCATTACGTGTTTAACAGTTTTGAAATCGGCGTCTGAATCACCTTTTATAGCAACTTCGGCATTCGGATTTTGCAAGCGGATAAAACGAACCCATAGATTTAACTGATTGTCAGTTGAATCCACAGGAATACCTGTTTGAAATATTTCCCTGTCTTTCGAATCGGGAGTATTTATCCAGGCTTTCATTTTTTCAGCCGGCATACCAAACGAAGCCCATGTTGAAAAGGTTTTTAATTCCTTTTCAGTGAAGGTGATGTTAAATTGTTCCGCCATTTTTTTTAAAACTTCTTTTCTTATTAATACTGATGTGTCCTGTCCGTTGTCAAAATTCAGAAACACTGTATTCTCTTTATCAATAAGAATCGTAATAACATCCTTTTCAGGAGCTGTCTTTTCGCTTATTGAATTTGGAGTATCAATAACTGCAGCTTCAGTAGGGCGAAAAGATGTGGTAAGCATGAAGAATGTAAGCAATAGGGCAAATAAATCCACCATAGGTGTCATGTCTATGTGCGGAGTCCTTACCGGTGCTTTAATTTTTGGCATGTTTTTTTATTTTGTAGTGTGAAAAACAGGCGCTAAGCGCCATGTAGCTTCTGTTACAAGGCTTTACCCTTATTTGTTCTGCGCTGCAAATGTCTGTGTAAGACTGAAACCAGCTTCGTCAATTTTGTAGGTTATTCCATCAATTTTTGTTGAGAAATAATTGTAGAAAATGATGGCCAGAGTAGAACCTGAGATACCAAATGCGGTATTGATAAGCGCTTCCGAAATACCGGTTGCAAGAGCAAGAGCATCAGGTGCGCCAGCTTGTGCAAGAGCAGCAAATGCGCGGATCATACCCAATACAGTTCCGATAAGTCCGATAAGTACTGAAATCGAAGCAAGGGTTGAAATAATAACCAGGTTACGCGACATCATAGGAAGTTCCAAAGCTGTTGCTTCTTCAAATTCTTTCTGCAACGATAAAAGTTTCTGGTCTTTGTCCAATCTTGTGTCTGACTGAAGTTCTTTGTATTTTATCAAACCAGCCCTCATTACGTTACCGATCGAGCCTTTTTGTTTGTCGCATGCAGCAATAGCCTGATCAATCTGGTTGTTCTTCAGATAGTTCTGTAGGTTAGCTACAAATACATTTGCTGATCCGGTTCCTTTTGCTTTACGAAGAGTAAGAGCTCTTTCGATAGCGAATGTGAGAACTACAAGTACGCAGGTAATAAGAATAGGTACAACGTAACCTCCTTTGTAAACCATTGCAAGGTAATTACCGGGAATTGGATGGCCTTTTGGATTGCCACCTTCAAAGTTAACAGGGTTTCCCAAAATATAAAAATAGATTAGGAATGCGATTGCCAAAGAAACCAGGATGGCACCAGTTGCGAAAGCTGAACGTAAAGTTTCTTTCAACGATTGACCGTTTTTGCTCATTGTTAATTAGGATTTAGGATTAGTGATTTTTATTAATTGTTTAGTTAGATTTCACTTTTATTCAGAGGCAAAGATATGAGAATTTATGGTTAAAAAAATTCTTTCCCTGCTGCTGATGTATTTTATTTTCAGAAAACAAGTCCCTGATTTTTTATAAATAATGTCAGAAAATAGCTCCTGAATTACATTGATGTATAATTAATTAATCTTGCTTTATTGCTGCCGATTTAAATTCAGGACAGTTTTTCTTTAAATCATTTAATGCACTCTTGGCGTTTTCATTGGCAGGATCAAGGATAACAATTTTATCCCAGTAACTCAACGATTCGCAATATTGCTTGTTTACGAGGTAATAGTACCCAAGATAATTGTATGCTTCGAGGATATCTTTGCCGTATTTCACTGAATCTTCGCTTGCTTTCTCAACCAGTTTTTCATAAAAAGGTTTTGCAAGGCCTTCCTTCGTATCAGGGTCTAAATTAGAATATACCCTGGCTCTAAATAAGTAAGCAGGTTCAAAATCCACACTCATTCTGTTTACCATCGCGAAAGCAGAATCAGCTTCAGCCCAGTTTTTTGCGTCGAAATAGGCTCGTCCCATTTTGTAATAATCATTCACACCACCTGTCGAGCGCTGAATTTTTGATTTATAGGTGTCTCCTGCCTCCTGGTGCCTTTTCGATTTGATATATGCACCGGCAATTTCATTCAGCAGATCCATATTTGTTGTGTCAATTTCGAATGATTTTGTCAGATTGATAATTCCAAGTGAGTCCTGTCCGTTTTTAATCTGAATCCGGCCAAAATACAAATAGTCTTTTGAACTTATTTTTTCTTCCTGTGCATTTTTGAAAAATTTCTCAATGTAGTAGTTAGCCTGCGGGTATTGCTTTTCTTCATAGTAGGAATAAGCAAGTGCCCGGTTAAGGTCATTGTATGTTAACGAGTCAGTTGACAGAATTTGTTGAATCTGTATGATTGCTTCCTTATAATCTTCTGTTTGAATCAGCATATTGGCATACCTGCGTTTTGCTGCTATATTGCTGCTGCTCAGATCAAGGTATTTTTTGAAATATTTTTTCGATTCTTCAGGTTGATTCATTTTTGAATAAAGGAAACCCATTTCGAGGTATGCAGGGGCAAATGAAGGGTCAATATCAATTGCTTCCTGATAATATGTTATTGCATCAGGATATACTTTTATGCGGGTATAAAGTTGGCCAAGTCTTACACGTGCTCTCTTTGATTGAGGGGAGTAATCCTGCGACCTTTTGTAATTTGCAGCAGCCTGGCTTCCGTTGTTAAGCGTATAAATATAATAGTCGCCACGAACAAGGTATAGCTCGGGATTTTTGTTATCGAGTGATTCCGCTTTCCTTAAAAGGTCAAAAACCATTCCGGTGTCCTTGCTTTCAACCTGTACATAGGCATCAGCAACACGGATTAATATGGTAGCTTGTTCAGGTTTTGGAATTGTTGATTTTACTCTTTTTGCCTGCATGTATGAGACATAGGATAATGCTTTGGCGAAATTTTCAGTAGCTACAGGATTGTTTTTTTCAATCAAAGCTACTTTCCCAAGTCCGACATAGTTAAGCGGTTCATTCGGGTTTGCAGCAATTCCTTTGTTATACCGTTCAAGTGCTTTTTTTGCAACGGATTCGAAAGGGATATTAACAGGATCAATAAAATAGGATGCCAATTGATTTTCTCCGCTGTAATACCAATATTTTCCGTTCGCCGGATCACTTTTAATAAGTGCGTTGAAAGCTTCGTCTGCGGCTTCAAATTGTTCCTGGTATGTTAAGTTGAGAGCGGAGTTTAAATCCTGCCCGTTTGCAAATCCACCCATTATCAGCAGTGATATTCCGACTAGGGTTTTTTTAATAATTCTGGTAATTCGTAGCATTTTGTTTCCTCCTCTTTGAATGATAAATTAGTCTTTTCTTATTTCGATTAATCTGATGGGCATGGTTGCCGGAACAAGGCCTGATTTTAATATGATCCGCTGCCCCTGATCTCCAGCTACGAAAGAAACAAAACCCGTGCCAAGTCCTGAGAATGTCTCTCTGCTTATCATATATACGTCCCTGCAAAAAGGATATGACCTTTCGGCAATATATCCCTGGTAAGGTTTACAGTGGTTTTTCGGATCAGTGCCTACTTCCATTAACCGCACTGATTCAAGAAATCGTTCCGAGATACTGTCTTGTTTATCACTGACCCAGTTTACACTTATGATTCCAAGTGCACTGGGATTATTTTTTACATAGTTGATTACCTCTTCATTACTATTTACAGCAAAACAATTAGTAGGGAAATTTCCGGTTATATTGAATCTCTCACGAAAATAACGAACATTTCCTGACTTATTGTTATCAAAAACCACATTTATTGGCTTGTCAGATGATGTTGGATTTATTTCTTTCCAGTTTGTAATTTTCCCCCTAAGTATATCAGCAAACTGTTGATCCCTTATTATTGTATCGGGGTTACCTGGATTTATGATCAATGCTAAGGCATCGTGTGCAATTTTGGTGGTGCGGGCAACGAAACTATTAGCGAGCAAATATTCTCTTTCTTCTGTGGTTAAATCGCGGGTTAATACAATTGTACGAACCGAGTCTTTCATGAAATCATCCAATACCTCTACTTCAGGTTTATAACTGGCTGCTATTTTTGCATTAACATAAAGTGATTCAAATGTATAAAGTTGGGTATCGTACAACAATTGATACGATTCGTCAATGCTTATCCGGATATTGCCTCTTGTAGGAGCTTCATCCAAAGGTTGCACTCCCATTGGATTGCGGCAGGATACAACAATAATTGCAATTATTATCAGGGCAGGAATGAATGGATTGAATGAAATAAGTTTCATTGTTAAGTCCTCCTTTAATCGTTAGTATATGGTTTTTTAGTAATCATTTTTACTAACCTGAAAAGCCCATAAGAAATGAAAAATAATGCAAATGCGAATTTCAAAACTACGGGAACATTTGGATATGTTTGCGGTAAAAACAGCATTACGCCTAAGCCGATATATACCGCAGCCATAAGGTAACCGAAAACGATCATGAATTTTGAAAAGAAAACTTTGCTAAATATCATTTTTTACCCCAGCTTAATTAATTCATTATTTTTTTGTTGCAATTTTATTTTTACATTCTCTGCAACTGCTATAGGCTTTAGCACAAAACCAATGCAATTTATCAAATTATTTGATTAAACATGGAACCAGCTTTTGGCATAATATTCAAAATTACTGAAAAAAGCATTGTTACGGATTGAAAGAGGTTGCAAAAGTAATTTTTTTTTCAAGGTTTAAAACTTTTTTTTTATCATCTGACAAATATCAATTTTATAATGCTATTTGTCGTTATTTCGAATGAAGTGAACTGAATGATGGCAACTTGTATAATTCCTCTTTACAGTACAGTACTGGTTTTAACTCATATATTTCCTTTCCGATGTAAAGTAATATTTATTTACTGCATTCTGTTATTCATAAATTGAGCATTGAGTTTCATGCAGATTTAGCTTAAAAAGCATGAAATAAACTTGTATATATTGTATTACAATCTAATTTTGCCAACCAAAATGTACTTAATAATTAAAACAAATTCTTTTTAACAAAATCTTTATGAAAAACCATTTGTGGCTGATAGCCTTAATCTTTGGTGTAATGATAACTGCTTGTACAAAGAACCCAAAGGTAGAGAATCCATTCTTTGCAGAGTATTCAACTCCTTTCGAGGTGCCGCCCTTTGATAAGATCGATACCTCGCATTATCTTCCGGCATTTGCGGAAGGCATTAAACAGCATGATGCTGAAGTTAAAGCTATTACAGATAATAAAGCTGCCGCCGATTTTGAAAACACCATCCTGGCATTCGATAAATCAGGAAAATTACTGAGTAAAGTAGGGAAAGTTTTCTTCAATGTTCAGCAAGCCAATACGAATGACCAGCTGCAGGCTATTGCAAAAACAGTTTCGCCTATGCTTTCGAAACACAACGATGATATATCGATGAATGCTCAGCTTTTTGCACGCATTAAAGCCGTTTACGAAAAAAGAAACGAATCGGGTTTGGATGACCAACAAATCCGTGTTGTTGAAAAATACTACCGCGATTTCGAACGCCAGGGTGCAAATCTGTCTGCCGAAAAACAAGACCAACTTCGAAAAATCAACAGCGAGTTATCAATGCTTTCGCTCACATTCGGCGAAAATATGTTAGCCGAAACCAATAAGAATTTCAAGCTGGTTATCGACAATAAAGCTGATCTGGCTGGTTTGCCTGGTGATGTTGTAGCAATGGCAGCCGAAGCAGCAAACAGTGCAGGTGAAACCGGAAAGTGGGTTTTTACACTTTCCAAAGCAAGCTGGATACCATTTTTACAATATGCCGAAAATCGTGCTTTACGCGAAAAGATTTATACCGCATGGTTTATGCGTGGCAACAATAATAATGCGAACGACAATAAGAAGATTGCTGCCGATATGGTTCGCCTCAGAGCTGAAAAAGCACAATTGCTTGGATTCGATAATTATGCAGCATATGTTCTGGATCAAAATATGGCTAAAACTATTCCGAATGTTGACGATTTCCTTAGTAAACTGATGGTAGCCGCGTTGCCGATAGCTAAGAGTGAACTTGCTGAAATGCAGAAAATTGCTGATTCCGAAAAAGCCGGATTTAAACTACAGTCGTGGGATTGGTGGTTTTATGCCGAAAAACTTCGCAAAGCAAAATATGATCTTGATGAAAATGAGTTGAAACCCTATTTCAGCCTTACCAATGTACGCGACGGAATGTTTGCTGTTGCATCGAAATTATATGGAGTCACTTTCGAAAAAAGGACTGATCTTCCTGTTTATCATAAAGATGTTGAAACTTTTGAAGTAAAGGAAGCTGATGGATCGCACCTCGGCATTATGTATTTCGATTACTATCCGCGCGATTCGAAAGGTGGCGGAGCGTGGTGTACGGATTTTGTTTCAGCAGGTTGGGAAAATAACAAAAGGGTTGATCCGGTTATCTCAATTGTATGCAACTTTACCCCGGCTACGGGCGAAACGCCTTCATTACTAAACTGGGATGAAACATCTACTTTGTTTCATGAGTTTGGTCACGGTTTGCATGGATTATTTTCGAAAGGAAAATTTTCACGTACAACCGGCAATGTGCCTCAGGATTATGTTGAGCTTCCTTCGCAAATAATGGAAAACTGGGCCAGTGAGCCTGAAGTACTCCGCATGTATGCAAAGCATTATAAAACCGGCGAAGTAATTCCCGAAGCACTGATCACAAAAATCCAGAACAGCTCTTTGTTTAACCAGGGATTTGTAACTGTCGAATATCTGGCTGCTTCCATACTGGATGTGGAATATCATAAACTTACAAGCCCTGCAGTGGTTGATATACTGGCATTCGAAAAGGAGAAAATGACTAAAGCCGGACTAATTGAAGAAATAATACCACGTTACCGCAGTACTTATTTCTCACATATTTTTGATGGAGGATACGCTACAGGTTACTATGTTTATATGTGGGCTGCAGTGCTGGATGCTGATGCTTTTGAGTATTTTAAAAACTCCGGTGATATTTTCAATCCTGAACTGGCAGCAAAATTCCGTCAGCATTGCCTGGCCGAATGTGGCAACGACGAAGGTATGACTCAATATATTAAGTTCAGGGGACAGGAGCCTTCACTTGATCCGTTATTGAAACGGCGCGGACTGAAGTAATTAACTCCTTGTATGTAAAGCCTTGTTTTGTGTTAAAAACAAAACAAGGCTTTTTTTATTCAGAGGCTAAAAGTTTCGTGTTATAGTTATCGAAAAAATCAATAATTTTCCATTTCTGAAAATAGAAACTGGAATCCAAATTTTATGTCAGAATACATACTTTCCAAATCGACCTTTTTACGCGGTTTGCAGTGTCACAAATCGTTGTACCTTAATAAGTTCAGGCCATACCTTCGGGATAAGATCACTGAAGAGCAACTTGCAAAATTTGCACGCGGACATATCATTGGTAAGGTTGCTCAGCAGCTTTTCCCCGGAGGAATAGCCATGACTCGACCGGGGAAAACGGCAGCTTTGAAAACTGCACAGCTTATCAGCGAAGGATTCCCTGTTATTTATGAAGCATGTTTTATTTCCGACAATGTAATTGTTGCTCTTGATATACTGGTAAAAGCTGAAAACGGTTGGCATGCTTACGAAGTAAAAAGCAGTATTGCCCTGAGTGAGGTTTACTATAATGATGCTTTTCTGCAGTATCATGTAATTAATGGCTCAGGACTGAAGCCTGAGAAATTTTTCCTGATTCACAGGAATGCTGATGTGGAAATTTCAGAGTCAATTGATCTGGAGCAAGCATTTATATTTACTGATGTAACCACACAATGTGAATTGTATGAGGATTCGATTAATGAAAATATTTCGAAAATGCTTGATGTATTACAACTTACTAAATCGCCTGAAAGTCATCCGGGGAAACATTGCATGAAACCATATCCATGCGATTTCAGGGGAGTTTGCTGGAAAAAAATAACAAAACAGGAGCAGGATGACCTTCTGGGAAATAATTTATAGCCTTCAAATATTTTTAAAAGCAGCTGAAATTCATATGAAATACATTGATCTTACACATGCGATAAGCCATGGAATGCATGTTTTTCCTGGTGAAACACAACCCTCAATCATTCGCGATGCCTTGCCTGAGGATTGCGGTTATGTAACGCACCGCCTCGAATCGAATATGCATACAGGAACACATATGGATGCACCTTTTCATGCTAAAAGCGATACCATTACAATTAACGCCTATCCTGTCGGAAATTTTGCTGGTACAGCCGCAGTTATTGATGTAAGAGGATTAGCGTTTATCCCGATGCAACCTGAATGGATTCCACTTTTCAGAAAGCATGAAATTGTTCTTTTTTGCACAGGCTACAGTGCTTGGTGGTTTAAAGATACCTATTATTATGATTATCCTGAATTTGATTCAGCCATTGCTTCTGCATTAGTTGAAAACGGTGTGCGGATAGCAGGATTCGATTCGCCATCGCCCGATAAATCACCTTTCGAATTTCATAGTATTTACTTGAAAGACAACAGGTTTCTGGTCGAGAATCTTACAAATCTCGAAGAACTTCTTGAAGTTGAAAATGTTACGTTTATGGCTTTTCCTCTTAAAATTGAAGCTGAAGCATCGCTGATTCGTGCAGTTGCAGCAATTGGATAGCGAATCTGAGTTTTATTTGCAAAGCTCTTTTATTTTGTTTTCAAGTTCGTCGCCACGGAGCTTTTTAGCCACAATTTTACCTTTTTTGTCTATCAGCACGGTGTAAGGAATGGATGTAACGCCATAAGCTGCAGCGCCTTCTGATTTCCAGTATTTTAAATCGCTAACATGATCGGGCCACAAGAGATTGTCTTTGGCAATGGCTTTTAACCAGCTGTCGCGGTCTTTGTCTAACGAAACGCTGTATATTTCAAAACCTTTATCATGGTATTTCTGGTAAACGGCAACTACATTAGGATTTTCCTTACGGCATGGGCCACACCAGGAAGCCCAGAAATCTATCAGAACTACTTTACCTTTTAAAGATGAGAGTTTTCTGATATTTCCTTCAGGATCTGTAAGCGCAATATCAGGAGCCTGAGCACCAATAGCCGTTTTGCGCTCAACATTTACCTGCTGATGACGCTGTTTAACAAAATCATTTTCCGGAAACGCTTTAAATGTAGCGGCATCTGTTTTATCGATAATATCAAAATCATTGGTCATATCAAGCCTATCCTGAAAAAAGATCCATGCAAGCGAAGCCGGTTGTTTATCCATTTGGGTTTTGAGAGCTGCTTTTTGCAAGGAATCGTTCGCATTGAACTGGCTGATTACAACAGCTGATAATGAATCGCGGTTTGGCGACGACTGCGCTTCCTGATATTGTTGGTTCAGTGCAGCCTTGCGGCTTTCGTACATTTGGGAAGTATTCATTGCACTGTATAATAACTGGGTGTGAAAAGAGCCTTCAACCAATGCATCTCCGCCAAGTTTAGAACTACTGGTATTTATAGTAATTTTTTCGCCTGGTGTAAGTATCAGCATCATATAGTTTTTGTCGTCGAGCCTTAGCCGGAAAATATCAGCATTTGCAATAGGTGCAATGATAGTAAAATTCCCTGAAGCATCAATTTCCGAAGTTACAAAAATCCAGGGATTCTGCCCATGGAGTGTATCAAGAAAAATTTGATTGTAAGTGCCTTTTTGAGCAAGGTTTCCTTTTATGACAACCGGATCAATAGCCTTTTGAGCTATAGTAAAGATTGAGAGCAGGCTGAAAATAACGGAAAGTAAAATTTTATTTTTCGAAAAAATCATTGGATTGAAAGTGTTAATTATCGGGAAACAAAAGTAGCTAATATTCATTAATCAAAATGTATGAAAGTGATTTCATCCTTATGTTTTAACAATTCTTACGTTTTGGTAAATGGAATCGCATCAGCTAAATAATTTATGAAAAGTTGATATGTTTCTGCTTCATATTTATATACATTTGTACCGTTTTTCGATTCACAATTCAAACAAAATACTATGCCTGTAATATCACAACGCGGCCTTCAAATGCCTGCATCGCCCATCCGGAAATTAGTTCCATTTGCTGAAGCAGCAAAAAAAAGAGGAGTAAAAGTATATCATCTTAATATCGGTCAGCCTGATATTAAAACTCCTGAAGTCGCTATTGAAGCCATTCGCAATTACAATGGAAAAGTAATAGAATACAGCCATTCGGCAGGAAACGAATCGTACCGTAAAGCGCTGGCCGAAAAATATCGTCAAACTGGAATTGATGTAGATTATAACCAGATACTTATTACAACAGGTGGATCTGAGGCTATTCTTTTTGCGATGTTTTCGTGCATGAATCCCGGTGATGAAATAATTATTCCCGAGCCATTTTATACCAACTACAATGCGTTTGCTTTAACTGCAGGTATTGTTGTAAAACCTATAACCTCGAATATCAAAAACGGGTTTGCTCTTCCTCCTATCAGCGAATTTGAGAAGGCAATTACGTCGAAAACCAAGGCTATTATGGTTTGCAACCCGAACAATCCAACGGGTTACCTATATAGTAATGAAGAGTTGTTGCAACTCCGCGAGCTGGTTCTCAAGCATGACCTCTATCTTTTTGCTGACGAGGTATATCGGGAATTTTGTTATGGAGGCAATGAGCATTTCTCAGTAATGAAACTTGAAGGCCTTGAAAAAAATGCCATTATGATCGATTCGGTTTCGAAAAGATATAGCGAATGTGGCGTTCGGATAGGCGCTTTGGTTACACGTAACACCGATATTTTGAATTCGGCTTTAAAATACGCACAGGCAAGGTTAAGTCCTCCGTCGTTGGGACAACTGGTTGGCGAAGCTTCACTCAAAACTCCGGATAATTATTTTACCGAAGTGTACGATGAATATATTGCACGCCGCGATTTTGTTATTGATGAACTGAATAAAATTCCGGGAGTATTTGCACCCAAACCTAAAGGCGCATTTTATGCAATAATAAGTCTGCCGGTTGATGACAGCGATCGATTCTGTCAATGGCTTCTCGAAGATTTTAATTATGAAAATCAGACAGTTATGCTGGCTCCTGCTTCAGGTTTTTATGCTACGCCAGGTTTAGGGAAAACGGAAGCCCGAATAGCTTATGTGCTAAAAATTGATGATCTGCGTAATGCTGTTAAATGTTTGGCTGAAGCATTGCTTGTATATCCGGGCAGGGTTTAACAGGGACAAGGAGACAAGACACTGTGCCGGACTCCCTAACCCCTAACCCCTAAACCCCAAACCCTTTTCACTCAAAATCAGGGTACAAGAGATATTTCTTTCTTATTTCTTTGAACTTTTCGAGTTCAGGTTGCCAGGATTTACGGATCTCGGATTCGCTTTTACCTGCCAGAATTTGCTCGCGCAATTGGTTAGTACCTGCCAGTTTTTCAAAATAGTTTATAAAAAACGCTTCATACATGTTTAGGTTTTTATAGGCTTCCATCAGCCAGGTAAGTTCAAGTCTGCCAATTGTTTTAATCATTTCAGAAGCATCGCCGACATGCTTTCCATAACAGAGCTGTCCTTTTAACGGTGGGTTTTCGCTTACTCCTTTGATGGGTTCAGGAGTAAAACTATATGTGCTGTTTTTGAAATTCGGATGCCCGTAAACTTTAAACGGATTTTTGGTTCCACGTCCAATGCTTACAACGGTTCCTTCAAAAAAACATAGCGACGGATACAGGTAAATTGCACTCATATCCTGCAGGTTAGGAGAGGGTGAAACCGGTAGCTGATAACGCGAATTATGAGTGTAATTATCACATTTTATTATAGTTAACTTACATGGCTTTTCTCCCTTCAACCATTTTTCGCCGTTTACCATCCTTGCATATTCTCCTATCGTCATACCATAAACAACAGGAACCTGATGCAATCCGACAAAGGATGAAAACGACTGTTTGAGCATAGGGCCATCAACATAATATCCATGCGGGTTGGGTCGGTCAGTTACAATTAAAGGAATGTTATTTTCGGCACAGGCTTCCATCACATAAGTTAATGTCGAAATATATGTATAGAAACGAACTCCGACATCCTGTATATCAAAAAGCAGTATATCGATATTTTGCAAGTCTGTTTTTGTTGGTTTTTTATGGTTTCCGTAAAGCGATATCACTTCAATTCCGGTTTTCGGATCGGTATTGCTGCTAATTTCCTTGCCATCAGGCTGATCACCTCTGAAACCATGTTCAGGTCCAAAAATTTTAGTCACATTTATTCCTTTCGAAATCAGAGAATCAATAATATGGGTTTTGTTAATTAAAGATGTATGATTGGCAACAATACCAGTATTTTTGCCCTTGAGTAAGGGTAAGTATTCGCCGGTGAGATATGCTCCGGGTAAAATGTTTTCATTACCTAAGGTCGCTTTTTCAAATGGTTTTGGCTGCTGACAACTGACTGAAGTTGTAGAAACCATGACCAGAAAAATTAGTAAGAGTTTAATTGACTGCATGTTGTGGTATTTTTGCTTAAATCCAACTTAAAGGTCATTATCTATAGTCATACAATAGTAAACTAAAACTATGAAAAATAAGTGCTTTTATTTTCAAATAATTGTTATAGAGTGAGAACTGCGAATCAAGGGTTGAATTCATGTTTTGTCTATTGAGGCTTAAATTCTTCCAGTGTTTAAAAACTCTGGAAGAGTTCGCCTGGCAACTAACAAGTTACAATTTCAACCTTTGATTCTTATGATAAACTAAGCTGTTCCTGTTACGTTTTTTAATTTTTATCATCAGCTTGTCGTCTGTTACCCTGTTGCCTTTGCTCAATAAATTTGAAACAGTTTAACCGGATAAATAAAGTATTTTTGCACACCAGACAGCGATTTTAATGAACACCGAACTATTTATTGCCCGACGATTGGTTAAAGGAGGTCCCGGAAGTTTTTCGGCTCCGGTGATCCGTATTGCCATTATAAGTATAGTAATCGGGATTGCTGTAATGATAGTATCGGTGGCTATTGTCACAGGTTTTCAGAAACAGATTCAGGATAAAATAGTAGGTTTTGGTTCGCATATCCAGATTGCAAAATACGATTCGAACAACTCTTTTGAGTTTGAGCCTATAAATGGTAATCAGGCATTATATCAAACGATAAAGCAAATCGAAGGCATAAAAAACATTCAGGTTTTTGCAGCAAAAGCGGGTATCATAAAAACGGAAGATCAAATACAAGGTGTTGTATTTAAGGGGATTGGCTCTGATTTTGATTGGTCTTTCTTTAATGACAAGCTGGTGTCGGGTCAACCGTTTTCGACAGTTGATACCATACCTTCAAATTCAGTAATTATATCGCAAAATCTTGCTGACCTTTTAAAAATCAAAACCGGTGATCCTCTTCGAATGTATTTCATAATTGATAATATGGCGAGGGCGCGAAGGTTTACCGTTTCAGGTATTTATAATACAGGGCTGGCTGAATTTGACCTGAAATTTATTTTTGGCGATATCCGTCAGATTCAGAAATTGAACGGTTGGAATGAAAATATGGTTTCAGGATTTGATGTGTATATCAATGATTTCGATGAACTTGATAAATTAGGGAAAGTCGTTTATGAAGCATCTGGATTTGATTTGAATGCGCGCACAATTCGCGAACTATATCCTCAAATGTTCGATTGGCTTGAGTTACAGGATATGAACGTGATTATTATACTGATACTGATGGTTCTTGTTTCGGGGATGGCTATGATTTCAACTTTGTTGATACTGATTCTTGAACGAACCAATATGATTGGCGTACTTAAAGCACTCGGAGCCAGGAATGTAAGCATACGCAGGATTTTCCTTTATAATGCAGCATACATTATCGGGAAAGGTTTGTTGTACGGCAATATTGTCGGCATTTCAATTTGTCTGCTGCAATCTTATTTCGGCATTATCAGGTTGCCGCAGGAATCCTATTTTATGTCGGTTGTTCCTATAAACCTTGATATTATTCATATTTTAATACTAAATGTTTCCACATTAATTGTTTGCACTTTAATGCTTTTATTGCCTTCATTTGTAGTTACCCGAATCAGCCCGGTAAAAGCAATAAGGTTCGATTAAGCTGTTATTATACAGTGATTTGCAAAAAAAAATCACAGGTTCTTATTCATCCATTCAAAAGGGTTTTTAAAATCCGGTCAAAAAAAAATCCTGTAGCAAAATACTACAGGATTTTATATTTTTGGAATGTAGTTTTACAAGATTACTACCGAATTTTCGTTTCCTAATGCTGTGGTCACATATTTATCGGCGGCTTCATCATTCAGCCATTTCTTTCCATCGGCTAAATAACGGAATTGTTGCTCAAGACCACTTTCCATTTCTACAGAAACAGAAAAAGTACCGTCTTTCGCTTTTTTCATCGGGTTTGAAGCCTCGTTCCAATTATTAAAATCTCCGACAAGAGCAAGATTTTCAGCCTCAGTTTTAAATTTAAACGTTACTTTACAAACAGGTTTGGTTTTTAGAAATTGACGTTTTTCAATCATCTTATTAAATATTAGTTAAACAAATTAAGTGCTTAAAAAAGCCCTGCCAAAGTAAAACATTATTTGGAATAATTTCAGATAGCCATGTAAATTGTTGGATTTCAGGGAAGTTTAAATTTTATAATTTTTGCAAAGATGACATTTCTGTGCATTCAGGTTTTTGAGGGAATCCTAAATAGTAAAAATTCCCCTTGTCGGGTAAGCTTATTTTCGGCCATGCAGACCGCATTCCTTACTATCCGGCAATTCCCACCACCAGCGGCCGGCACGTAAATCTTCTCCTTTTTCAATAGCACGGGTACAAGGCTGGCAACCTATACTTGGGAAACCCTGATCGTGTAGTTTGTTGTAAGGGATAGCGTTGTTTTTTATATAATCCCATACCTGTTCTTCGCTCCATTCGAGAAGTGGATTGATTTTAATCAGGCCGTTTCCACCGTCCCATTCAACAATTTTTAAGTCGGTACGGGTAACTGATTGTTCGCGGCGCAGACCGGTAATCCACGCGTCCATTCCTGTTAAAGCCCGGCGAAGAGGATCAATTTTACGCACATGGCAGCACAGTTTGCGGTTTTCGATACTTTCGTAAAACAGGTTTATGCCTTTCGAATTAACCATTTCTTCAACCTGCACGGTATCGGGATAATACGATTTTATCTGCAATCCATACCGGTTCACTGTTCGATGAAGCAGATCGTAGGTTTCGGGGAAAACACGACCGGTATCCAATGTGAAAATATTTGCCGACTTGCTTAGTTTTGCAAGCATATGAGTAATAACCTGATCTTCAGCACCCAAACTGCTGGCGAAGGTCACTTTGTTGCCAAACACTTCAAGCACTTTTGTAAGAATTTCATCTGCTGTAAGTCCACTCCAAAGTTCGTTAAGCTGGTCGATAGTATAAGCTGGATTCATGAATTCGTTTCTATTTGATTGATTTTAAATGATTTGTCGGGGATAATTCCTTTTTCCGAATTTATAACAATACAACATTCGTTGTCCGCATCATGTTCGAAAAAAAGTATGTATTGATTATCAACAGCCTCTTTGAGAAAAATTTCTTTTTCCGAAAGGGAAATCAAGGGTTCAATATCTACGGATGGTATAAAAGGAATCGGGATGTTAGATTGGGTAGGAATAAAATCGCCCATATATACAACGTTGTGAGTTTCAGTATGGATAAATGGTATAATTTGCCCTCGTGTATGTCCGTTGAAAGTTTTGATCGTGATTTTTTCAAATGGCTGATCCCCTTCTCCAATAAGGTGCAACCTGCCGCTTTCCTGCAATGGCAAAAGATTATCCTTGAAAAAAGCTGCACCTTCGCGTTTGTTCGGGTTTATAGCCCAATCCCAGTGTGCTTTCGAAACCCAATATTGAGCTTTAGCGAAAACACATTCCAAATTTCCGCTTTCATTTAATTTTGTAGCAGCACCCACATGATCATCGTGTAAATGTGTAAAAATGACGTCGGTAATATCTTCAGTCGAAAATCCAGCTTCCCGCAGGGAATTTACGATGCTTATTCCCGCTTCGCGGTAACGCACAGCGTAATACTTTTCGTTTCGTTTGTCACCAAGGCCGGTATCAATCAGTATTCGCCTTTCATGCTGAATGATTAGCAGGCATCGGGTTGTGATTTTAATCATGTTATTGCTATCAGCCTCATGTTTTCGCGACCAAATTGATTTCGGAACAACACCAAATGCAACACCGCCATCCATTTTCCAGTTATCAGCAATAAGAGGAATAAGCTCCATTCAGAATAATATTAGTTACGAGGCAAAGGTAATGTTTTTGGAATTTTATTTTCAAAGACCATTTTTGTAAACTATGATTAGAGTAGCTTGTTAACAAGTAATTTTGAAATTGTTCATAACTATTTTGAAAATAGGTATTACCTTTCATTACTTTTTTGGATTAAGTCTGTTACCTTTCGATCAAGTTAACCGTTTTAACCAAAATCCAAATTATTAACCCAAACCAATTACCATGAAAAAAAACTACTTTCTTTTTGTATTGCTATTTATTTTAGCATGTACAGTTAATGCGCAGGACAAAGCTATAAGCCCGTCCTACACAGGGATTGGAGTATATCACGGGCTTTCTCAGCCTCTGCGTGATATACCTGCCATTACAGCTGATGAGTATGAAAAAATGGAGATTGATGCCGCAAAGCCCCGCAATGAGAAGATCCGCGTACGTGAATATCCTTTTGCAGAAACAGCGTTTCCGAAAGGTGACGACCCTGCATGGCAGCGCGAAATGGGGAATGCTCAGCCTCCAAGGGCACCAATTGTTAGTTTTGATGGACAAACATCTCCTTATTATCCGCCTGATGCCAACGGTACTGCCGGTCCAAATCACTATATGCAAACAATTAACAGCGTTTATGCAATATACTCAAAAACAGGAGCTTTGCTTGCCGGGCCTACAAATTTGAACCTTCTTTTCGGTAGCGTAACCGGTGCAACCTGTAACGATGGTGATCCTGTTGTTTTATATGATGAACAGGCGGATAGATGGTTGGTTGTGGAATTCTCGATATGTGGTGCAAACGACTATATGCTTTTTGCCGTTTCTCAAACCAATGATCCAACAGGATCATGGCATCGGTATTCATTCGATGTCGACGATATGCCCGACTATGAAAAGATTGGCATCTGGCAGGATGGTTATTATATGGGGACTAATACATCAGCAGCCGGTAAGAAAGATATTTATGTAGTTGAGAGATCGAAAATGCTGCTTGGTCAAACAGCCCAGATGGTTGGATTTGATAACCCATGGCGTCCCACCACCATTGATGGTTTTATGTGTGTGCCCCCGGTTGATAATGATGGAACATTTGCTCCGGCCGGAAGCCCTGGATTATTTATAACCATTAACGATGATGCTATCGCAGGTGGTGCCGATCAATTATGGCTGTATGAACTTGCTGTAAACTGGGTCACCCCTGCATCATCTGCGTTTACCCGTGTTCAGCAATTAGCAGTTCCGGCTTTCGATAGTAATTTTGGCGCTAATTGGGATAATATCAAACAACCCGGAACCACCAGGGAACTGGATGCCATTCCGCAGGTAGTTATGAATGCCCCTCAATACCGTAATTTTGGTTCGTACCAAACCTTGTTATGTTGCCATACGGTTGATGTAAATAACACTGATCTGGCTGGTATCCGTTGGTACGAATTAAGAAAAACAACCGGAACATGGTCGCTGCGGCAATCGGGTACTTATTCACCTGATGCTCATTCGCGGTGGTTGGGAAGCATCAGGTTGAACGGGCAGAATGAAATTGGTTTGGGTTACTCGGTTTCCAGCACAACTGTGTATCCGGGCATTAGGTACACAGGGCAATCTGCATCAGCTTATGCTAACGGAGCCGGAGTACTTGATCTTGCTGAACAAACTATTACAACCAGCGCTTACTCGCAAACTGCATATAACCGCTGGGGCGACTATGCCGGTTTGAGTGTTGATCCTTCTGATGATAAAACATTCTGGTTTACAACTGAATACATTGGTGCTGCTTCAGCGCGAAAGACAAGGATAGCCTCGTTTCAGGTGGGTTCAGCAACTGCCGGTGTTGATCTTATTACACTGAGTCCGGCAGCAAACCCGATTTCAGTAGTTGCAGGTCAGGCCACTACTGCTTCATGCTCGGTTAAAAATCAGGGAACTCTTGCTTCAGGTACATCAAACCTCAAGTATTATCTGTCAACTGACAATACGTATGGAACCGGTGATGTATTGCTGGCAACTGATGCCGTTTCAGCATTGGCAGCAGCGGCAACTATGGCAGTGAGCGAACTGTTGACAATTCCTGTAACAACTGTGCCAGGCACTTACAATATTCTGTTTTTTGCTGATGCTGATTTACAGGTTACCGAACTAAATGAAACCAATAATGTTGGAAGTATTCAGATTAGTGTTACTTCTTCGTCAGGATCTCCTGATCTGGTTGTACAAGCTACGGCTACAACACCTGCCACATTAAATGCAGGAGCTACTACCACGGCATCGTGTACAGTTCTGAATCAGGGAACTGCGGTAGCTGCTGCATCTTCACTAAAATATTACTTGTCGGCAGATAATGCTTATGGAACAGGCGACATTTACCTTGCAACCGATGCTGTTGTTTCATTGGCAGTTAATGCAACATCAGTTCTGAGTGAAGTGCTTACTATACCTTCGGCTACAGCAGCCGGTAACTGGTTTATTTTATTTGTTGCTGATGCTGATGGCCAGGTTGCCGAGAGCAACGAAACCAACAATACTGCTTCAGTTGCTATAACGGTGACTTCAACTTCGCAGGGTTGCAACAGTACCGTTCAGTATCCGAGTACTACATTAACACCCGGTACTAACTGGAAGTCGCAGAAATCAATCTATGCCGGCGAATTTACTCTCTTCAATGTTACCTTGGGCCGTACATATACATTTTCCTATTGCTCTGCTGATGGAGCCATTGCTTCCTATAATTCGGAAATGACGTTGCGTAATAATACTACCGGAGTATTTATTGCCTACTCTGACGATGCCTGCGGCGATGATGCCATGATTGTGTGGACTGCTACTTTTACAGGAAAAGTGAAGCTTGTAACAACAGTTTCCGGCTGCGGAACAAACTCAGTTAACACAACCCTCAGATACAAATATGCAAATGCCAAGGAAGCAGAAGGAATCGTTACTGATGAACCTGAATTCATGGTATATCCCAATCCAAGCGATGGGAAAATCAGTATTGAGGCAAGCAGTGGATTCGAAAATATGAAACAAATTATTGTTTATGATGCCGCTGGAAAGCCAGTTAGTTCAGTGGATATTCCTGTTAAACCGGAAAATATTTATCACATTGATCTGAGCAACCAGATTTCGGGAATGTACCTTATAAAAATTATTGGTTCCGATAAAACTGAGCAGTTTAAAGTA
Organism: Bacteroidales bacterium; assembly: GCA_038249705.1. Lineage (GTDB taxonomy): Bacteria > Bacteroidota > Bacteroidia > Bacteroidales > UBA4417 > UBA4417. The sequence goes on from JBBSDC010000021.1 coordinate 21,137, forward strand.
ATGCTCAAAAAATAAAAGGTTAATTATTTCTGAAAAAGCTGTTCTGTGCATAACGGAGCAGCTTTTTCTTTTTAACTGACTTTAAAATCATTTATTTCTGCTTTACCTTCGCAAAATCGAAAATAACACACACAGCTATGATTGAAAACCGGGTTCATTTTATTGCTATCGGAGGAAGTGCCATGCACAACCTGGCAATAGCGTTGCATCTGAAAGGATATAAAGTTACAGGATCGGATGACGAAATATTTGATCCTGCCCGCAGCCGCCTGGATGCGTATGGTTTATTGCCTGAAAAATTCGGATGGTTCCCTGAAAAACTCGATCACACCATCGGTTCAATCATACTTGGTATGCATGCCCGTAGCGATAATCCTGAGTTGGCAAGAGCCAAAGAGCTCGGACTGAAGATTTTTTCGTACCCTGAATTTCTGTACGAACAGAGTAAGGATAAATTGCGCGTGGTAATTGGCGGCAGCCACGGGAAAACGACTATCACGGCAATGATATTGCATGTGTTGCAGCGTTGTGGTGTGGATACTGATTATATGGTTGGCGCCAAACTCGAAGGATTTGATGTTATGGTTAGGCTCACAAGCGAAGCAAAGGTTATGGTTTTCGAAGGGGACGAATACCTCACTTCGGCCTTGGATCTGCGCCCGAAATTCCATTTGTACAAGCCTGATATTGCTTTGGTTAGCGGAATTGCCTGGGATCATATGAATGTGTTTCCGACTTTTGAAAATTACATCAGCCAGTTTCGCGTTTTTATGGAAATGGTTCCCGCGAATGGCGCTTTGATTTATTGTGATGAGGATAATGAGGTTCGAAAAGCAGCCCTGGCAGCTAAGGGTGAAATGCTTAAACTTCCTTATGGCGTTCCTGATCACCGTGTTAATGATGGGAAAACGATACTTCAAACCACCGAAGGCGAATTCCCTCTCATGATTTTCGGAAATCATAACCTCATGAACCTCGAAGGTGCTCGATTGGTTTGTAATAAGTTAAATATCAGTAATTCTGATTTTTATAAAGCGATAAGTAGTTTTAACGGTGCTTCGAACCGGCTTGAACTTATTGCAACTAAGTATGGATTTAATGCGTATCGCGATTTTGCCCATGCTCCTTCGAAATTAAAAGCAACGCTTGAAGCCGTAAAAGAGCAATTCCCTGATCGTAAACTTATTGCGTGTTTTGAGTTGCACACATATAGTAGTCTGAATAAGGATTTCCTCGATCAATATGCCGGAAGTATGGAAAAAGCGGATTTGGCTGTAGTATATTTCTCTCCCCATGCTTTGGCACTGAAAAAACTGCCGATGCTTTCGCCGGATGATATTAAAGAGTCGTTCAGGAAACAGGGAATGCTTGTTTTTTCGGACTCCTTGAAATTTCAGGAATTCCTTCTGGATCAGGAATATACAAACACCAATTTACTTCTGATGAGTTCAGGAAATTATGATGGACTGAATGTGAAGGATTTCGCTGAAAAATTTTAAAATCAAAGTTTTTGGTGAAAAAACTGTAGCGACTTTTTTTACCTTGTATTGACCAACTGTTTCGGCAGATCAGTATTTATCTTTTTTCTGTTGTTTTTCTTCCCATTGATCGAGCATGCTAACACATGTGTTGTCGGGTGTGGCAATTTTAGTACTGAACCTGAGTGTTCGTGAGTCATCGGGCCAGAAAATTACCGGCATTTTTTCTCCTCCGAATTCTCCGTTAGTTTGCAGAAACGTTTCGCTATCATCATTTACAGCTGCCATGCTGAACATAAAAGGGCCTTTCCCCTGATGGCGATAAATATTAATTTTCGAAATATCATCAAACTCCATAATCACTTCACCGCATAGTGTGCCGTTTTCTTTAAACAATCGTTTTTTGAATTTTTTAGCCTGAGGAAAATCTCTCTCAATTTTTTCGCCATTTAGCCAGAGATCCATCATTTCGTCATAATCTGCTGATAATTCGCCTGTTGAATCGATCAGGCTCGAAAAAATATTTACATATTTAATCGTCATGCGCCCCGATTTTTCACCGGTAAGCTGAATTGTATATTCTTTGCGCTCACAGGTAAGGCAACTTGCTAAGCTTAAAGGAATTATAATGATAAGCAGTAAACGGAAAATTTTCAGTAAATCCGGCATATTTTATTAATTGTTCGATCACAAAAGTATGAAAATTCGGAAGACGTATTTGAACTATAACCTCTACGGCGTTTTATCGATGAAAAATCGGTTGGTGTTTTGCCTCGTTCACATTTCATTATCTTTGCCGCTCTTAACCCAAAAATAATGTCGGAGATACTGAGTCATTTATATTCCAATATACTTAATACATCTTGGCTCGAAGTGCTTGCAGTCCTTTTCGGGATACTCAGCGTTTGGTTTGCCCGTAAGGAGAATATCTGGGTGTATCCAACCGGAATAATAAATGTGCTGATTTATGTTTATATCTGTTTTTTTGCAGGATTGTACGCTGATATGGGAATTAATGTGTTTTATTTTGTGATGAGCGTTTTCGGCTGGTATAATTGGTCAAGGCGCGACGAAAACCTGCACCATGTTCCAATCAGTAGTTTAAGTATGAAAGGCTGGCTTTTCTTTATCTTTTTAACAGGAGTGGCTTTTGGAATAATTTATTATGTGTTAACAATGTTTACTGATAGTACTGTGCCTGTATACGACTCATTTACAACCGCTTTGTTTATTGCCGGCATGTGGCTCATGGCTCTGAAAAAGATCGAAAACTGGCTGTTCTGGATATTGGGCGACTTGTTGGTTATCCCGCTTTTCGCGATGAAAGGATTGGTTTTTACAAGTGTTCAGTACATAGTTTTTCTTGTGCTTGCAATTCTTGGTTATATCGAATGGCGTAAACGCCTGCATGAATTTAAAAAAGTATGATCCGCATTTCGGTAACAGGACCTGAATCGACAGGGAAATCATGGCTGGCTCAGCAATTGGCTGAACATTACAATTCACTTTGGGTGCCCGAATACGCGCGTAAATACCTCGAAAGTATAAACAGGCCTTATACGTATAATGATATTCTGCTAATAGCTAAAAATCAGTTTATTGAAGAAAATGCGTTAGCGCAAAATACTGAATTGTTATTTTGTGATACCGATTTCTGCGTTACAAGTATCTGGTGTAATGTTAAATACGGAAAATGTCATCATTGGATAACTGAACAGCTCAAGCAAAATAATTATAACCTTTACCTGCTTTGCGATATTGATCTGCCCTGGCAGTACGATCCTTTGCGCGAACATCCTCAGATGCGTGCCGCTCTTTTTGAAATGTATAAAGATTTACTTTCCGGTCACGGTTTTAATTACCGCATAGTTAGCGGAACAGGGGATGAACGTTTGCAAAATGCCATTGCTTTCGTTGATGAATATTTGCACTCAGCAGAAAATGAATGAATTGGGGATGAGCAATATGCTAGGGTTTTGCAGCCGGCGAAGCATTTTGAAATTCCCTCGGAACTATATCCTGAAATTCGAATTTAAAAGTTTTGATATAATCAGCAAATGCTTTTGTTTTGTATGATTCGCTAACAACATAATTCGAAAGCATATACATTGCTTCGGGACTCAGGTACAGGTTTTCGCTGAGAATAAGCCTGTTAGTTGGATCAAAAAAGAAAATCGAAGGGAATTGCATATGGTCTTTCATCATAATTTTTGCGAGATCATGATAATTACCTGCTCGTCGGGAATTGTAATATTCCTTGTCCCAAATTAATGTATCCAGTGTTTGCGCATCAAGCCGTACACAATAAAAATTTTCATCAAGATATTTGGCTAACTGATTGTGACTGAAAGCATTAACAAGCATAACCGACGACGCGGCACTGCTTTTTGTAAAAAAGGTAAGGAAAATCCCTTTTGGTGATTTACTATTTAGTTTTAATGCTTCTTCCAGCGACAACCAGTTTATAGCCAATGGAATACGGTTTGCTTTCTTATCGGGTGGAAATGTGCGGAAATAAGCTGGTGCCCAAATGTTATAACGAGTGGTTTTCTGAACATTTTCCGAAACATAAACCAATTGGCACAGCATATCGTTATAGTTTTTATAACCTTTGAAAGCATAAGGCGTGTTTTGATCGTCGAACAATAAAACAGTAGGAGCTTCAGGATTTTCGCCCAGCAAAAGTGTTGCCAGATCATGAAACGGTTTAGCCGGATTTTTTTTATACACTTTTCCATCCATAAATGTAATATCTGCTTTACTATTGATATCAATTTTTACTGGATAGTATTTTGTATTGGTGTAAACGCAAACTTCCTTTCGGGTAAACGTTGTATTGAGCAAAAGTTTCGACGAATCGTCATTGGTTTTATAAAAAAACACCATGAGCGGTTTCGGATTTTCCTTGTATGATGCTAAAACCTGATCAAAAGTAAGCCAGTTTATAGCTGGTTTAAGTTCTTGTTGTGCAACAATTGTGTTAGGAAAAAGTAATACTGCTAATAGAAAAGCAGTTTGCAGAAGTGCTAACCTGATGATTGTCATAGTATAATGTTTCGGAATGAGCTTTTATTGTATGAGGTGCAAAAGTAGTAAGTATTTGAACCCTATTTTTAATACCTGCTTATATTGTAGTAATTTTTACTTTTGGTATCGAATTTCAACATTACAACTATTGAAAACCGCACATAAAGTTCTCTTTCTTGCACGTTGGTATCCCGACCGCTACGATCCCATGACAGGCTTGTTTATTAAGCGTCATGCCGAAGTTGCAGCCGGATTTGCTGATGTTGCAGTGTTGTATCTGCGTGCAGCCCCGGAAGAAAAGCAAAGTTTTAGAATTGATCATAAGCTTGAGAATAATGTAAATACTGTAATTGTTTATTACGGAACAAAATCTGATTTTACTATTTTCCCGGCTAAAACCCGTGCTTCATTACTTTTTGTAATGGCTTTCATTAAAGGATACCGGTTTTTGCTCGAAACCTGGGGTCATCCTGAGATTATTCATGTTAATGTGCTTACACGACTTGGACTATTTACTCTTTGGCTCCGAATTTTCAGCGGTATAAGGTATGTGATAACCGAACATTGGTCGAGGTACCTCCCAATTACCGGAACTTACACCGGATTATTACGGAATTTTTTTACAAAAATAGTTGTCAGGAATGCCGAAACTGTTAGCACTGTTTCCCAAAACCTGGCAAAAGCCATGCAAAGTCATGGGCTGAAAAATAAAAGGTATATGGTTTTACCAAATATTGTTGATACAGCGGCATATATACCGGGATCGGACTGGCAGAAAAGTAAAAAAAAACGGTTCGTTCATATTTCATGTTTCGAGGATCGCTCAAAAAACATTTCGGGTTTGTTACATGTAATAAGTATATTATCACTCTTACGTAATGATTTTGAATGTTTTATGGTAGGAGAGGGGCTTGATCTGGATCGAATGAAAACCTTGGCTACTGAACTTGGATTAACAGAAAACCAGGTTATTTTTACCGGATTGCTCGAAAACGAAAAGCTTATCGAAGCCTATCAGAGTTCCTGTTTTATGGTGATGTTCAGCAATTACGAAAATATGCCGGTGGTAATCAGCGAAAGTTTTTCCTGCGGACTGCCGGTTGTTGCTACTTCGGTAGGAGGGATTCCTGAATATGTAAACGAAACTAACGGCAGACTTGTGGATGCTGCTGATGAAGCGGCCTTGCTCGATGCCATTGTTTTTATGCTTGATCACTATCATGAATTTGACAATGAACAGATACGAAAAAATGCAATTGAAATATTTGGTAAACAGGCAGTTGCTGAAAAAATGCTGGAGCTTTATGGCTTCGTAAAACAAAATTAATTTTTTAGATTTACATGAACTTCGGAATACTCTGCAATGGTAATTATTTTCAGAAATGGCAACTCGAAACAATACGTTTGCTTATCGAAAACGGTCATTCCTGTTCGTTGCTGATCGTAAATGCAAACCCGGTTCATGGTCAAAGCTTTCGCGAAAAAGTTACAGGTTATCCGTATTCAAAGCTTCTGATTCGTATTTGGTTCCGATTTTTAATGAATCCAGATGCTAAAACGCTTGTTGATTTAACTACGGCTTTTCCCGGATTGCCCGAAATTAAGTGTTTAACAACGAAAAAAGGATATGCTGAGTATTTTAATGATTCTGATATTCAATCCATTAAATCGAATAAACTTGATTTTATCCTCAGGTTTGGCTTTGGTATTCTGAAAGGCGAAATTCTGGATTCAGCTAAATATGGAGTTTGGTCGTATCATCACGACGATGATAGAAAATACCGTGGTGTTCCTACCGGTTTCTGGGAAATATGGTTCAATGATCCTATAAATGCAGCTATTTTGCAACGGCTTACCAATCAGCTTGATAGCGGCGTAATTTTGCGCAAAGCATATTTTGCAACTATAAATCATTCGTGGCAGGCAAACCTCGATAATCTTTTGAATAGCACCACCGAATGGCCTTTGCAGGTTTGCCGTGATATCGAAAAAGGAAATACCGGTTTCCTGTCGGTTAAAAATTCGCCGGGAACAGCTATTTATAAATTGCCTGGTAATTTATTGATGTTGCGCTTTTTAGTAAAAATTGCTGCCAACAAAATCAGATTTCATTACCGCGACTTGTTTCTAACCGAAAAATGGAACGTGGGAATAATCCCTGCTTCTGTCGAAAGTTTTTTGAAGCAGGGTGAAAATACAATTCCTGAACCACAGTGGCTGACAATCAGTACAAAAAAATCAGTATATCACGCTGATTCCTTTGGTTTTGCTACTGATGATCAGTACCATATTATTTGCGAAGAGTACGATTATAAAAATGCGAAAGGTTTTCTTACCTCTTTTCAGATTGATAAAAGCACGTTTGCACTGAAGAATAAATCCACAGCTCTCGAAAAAGTTTACCATCTTGCTTTTCCGTATCTTTTTGAATATGAAGGAAATAAATATTGCATTCCCGAAAATTCCGAAGGCAGTAATGTCGATTTGTATCGCTTCGATAAGTCGGAAGGGAAGCTTGTATTCGAACAAACCCTGATTGAAAATCTGCAGGCAGTTGATCCTTCATTGTTTTGCCACGAAGGATATTGGTGGCTATTTTTTACGGATAGGATTTCAACTAATGAACGTTTACATATCTGGTTTTCAACCGAATTGCGCGGACAATATACCTCCCATGCCAACAATCCGGTTAAAGTGGATGTACGCAGTTCGCGCCCGGCGGGTAATCCATTTAGTGTGAACGGGAAACTTTTCCGTCCGGCACAGGATTGTTCAATACGCTCAGGCAGAAGGATTTGTATAAATGAAGTAACAACTCTTTCGCCAACTGTTTTCGAAGAAAGCGTTTACTCAATACTCAATCCCGCAAAAGATTCAACATTCCCCGACGGGATTCATACTTTTTGTGTAACCGATGGTGCGGTTATTGTTGATGGAAAGCGCGAATGCTTTATCTGGCAAGCTTTTTCAAGGAAACTTTCGAAAAAATTTACTAAAATATTGAAATAGAAAATGATGACTAAATTTAATACTTTCCTCCTGTTTTTCGTACTCAACCTGTTTACTGCCAGTATTTTATTTGCTCAGAAACAGCCACTTGCAAATACTTCAGAGGAGCGTATGCGACAGGATGTTACCTTGCTTGCTTCCGACTCGCTGCAAGGCCGCGAGGCCGGAACTATCGGCGAACAAATGGCTTCGGATTATATATCGAAACAGATGATAAAGATTGGACTTTTGCCAAAAGGCGATACGGAAGGATCGTACCTGAGTGAATTCCGGATGAGTTTTCCTGTAATTTTTAAAAAAGCTGTTCTCAGGATCAATGATATAAATTTTAAACATGTAGAGGAATTCGGTGCAACTGATTTGTCAGCAGCAGGAAACGTTTCGGCATCATTAATTAATATAGGGAAAGGGATTTCCGAAGCTTCTTTAAGTGGTTTTCAGCCATCGGATATCCGTGGTAAAATTGTAATCCTCGATATTTCGAACGGATGGAAAGACGAAGATAATGCTGCTATACTGGCAAAAATTGTTTCAAAAGTGAAGGCTGTTGTTAACCTGGGAGCAGTTGCGGTAATACTTCACAACACTTCGCGTACAGAAACTGAAGATGTATTGTTCGGGTCGCCATTTACTGAATCGCTGAATGTTCCGGTTGTCTATATCGCACGTTTGCCGTTTAATAAAATCAGTAAACTTAAAACGGCTGAATGCACTTTATCCGTCGAAATTGACCGCACCATTTCGAAACCGGCAAACGTAATCGGATGGATTGATAATAAATCATCAAAAACTGTGGTTGTAGGAGCGCATTACGATCATGTAGGTATAACAAAGGGCAGAGGAACTGGTTCGCAGCCTGCTATTCATAACGGTGCAGATGATAACGCCAGCGGAACAGCCGTTTTGCTTGAGTTGGCGCGCTGGGCAATGAATAACGAAAGCCTGAAATACAATTATATTTTTGCTGCTTTCAGCGCTGAGGAAAAAGGATTATTTGGGTCAAAAGCTTTCTGCACCCGGGAATGGGTGAACAACAAAAATATTGTTTATATGCTGAACCTCGATATGGTTGGCAGGCTTGGATGCCAAGGCGATACAGTGAGTGTACTCGGCGTTGCATCGTCACCTGTTTGGGAAAGCCTGCTTGCAAGTATCGAATCTTCCGATTTCTCGATAAAGAAAATTAATGGAGCGCCTGCATTTTCCGATCATGCACCATTTCTGAAAAAGGGAATTCCCATTATCTATTTTACTACCGGAACGCATCCCGACTACCATACTCCTGCCGACGATACGGAGTTGATTAATTTTAAAGGAATGGCTGAATTAGTAGCCTATATCAGGTTGTTTATCAGGTCGGCAGAGAAATTGAATGAAATTCCTTTTCACAAAATAGGCCCTTTGCAAAATACACGGGCTTACATCCAGGCTTTCTGAAACTAAGTACTATCTTTTTGTTGCAGTCAGTAAAATATTAAAGGTAAAATCAGTGTAACGCGTGCTGTTTTTTTCGAGCAGATAAATCATAATTCCTTTCAGGCTGATTGCCGGTACGAGCATTAGCAATAAACTATATGGAAACACAGAGAAGAATCTGGCAAAAGTTTTCTTCCGTTTCCACAGACCCGGAAATAAGCGGAGATAACGCATAAATAGTGCATAATTCATCGCACCATATGCACCGAAACTTTCAGTATTAGTATTGAAGAATCCGTTTTTCTCCGATAAATCGCTGAGGCTAAAGGCAGTATGACGTAAACGATCCTCTCCACTCCAAACCGGGTAAAGCAGGTCTGTAGTAAGCAACAATTTTCCGCCTGGTTTCAGTACCCTTGCTATTTCTTTGAAAAAATCTTCCGGTTTATCAATTACTGACAAAACCTGGAAACAAGCGACTCCATCCAGCGAATGATCAGCAACAGGCAAAGCTTTGCCATCTTCAATCCAGTAGGTTGTAATCGGATTGAGGTTTTCTATATCTACTGCAGAATAGTGACGTTTTGTATTGGTAGTGAGATATTCACCGGCATGTACAAAAAACTTTTTATAAGGCTGGTTGCCGGCGCCAATATCGAGCCACCGACCAGAAATTTCAGTTGAAATTCGTCTTAATTTATTGTGCATCATAGCCTTATGCATGTCGAACTGCATAACATGCAAATATTGGTACAGTAACCAGGCAGGCTTCAGGTTCATCGTTATTACATTTTCTGCAAACTTAATCAAACCCATTGTATTACATCCCGAACTTTTTTACTTTTGTGCCACTAATAGGGAAACCTGGATTTTTCCCCTCATTATTAAACCTTATATATCATATGGAAAGTAAAAATCAACTTGAAGATTTGCCAAATATTGGCATCACTTTAGCACAATTACTCCACGAAACAGGAATCGAGACCCCCGAAGATTTGAAAGAAACCGGTGCTATACAGGCTTTTATAAGGATCAGAGCAATTGATCCGGATGCATGTTTCAGTAAGCTATGTGCAATTGAGGGTGCTGTTGAAGGCATAAGATGGCATCATTTGTCAGTAGAAAAGAAAGCTGAATTAAAGCATTTCTTTGCGATGATCAAAAAGTAGAAATTATTTATATTATTTCAGGAGCTGAATCTTCGTCCGGCAACGTCAGATTTCGCACTGAACCCTGATGCCGCATTTTTTTGTATTTTAGCCAATCTTTAAATCAATCATTCCCTAAATCAGATGTTTCAACCTAAAGTATTGTTTATTAGTATTTTGATGTTGTTTATGGCAATTCCTGGTATGAGCAATGCAAAATTAAACGTGTATTCCGGAAACGATTCTTTAGGAAAATTTGTTTCCCAGGATGAAACTATTCTTTACAATATGATAAACGATATGCGCAGGCAGAACAATATGACAGCCATTCCGCTTTCGTATGATTTATGTAAGGTTGCTCATGTTCATATCAATGATCTGATGGTTTCGAAACCGCAGGAAAAAGGCTGCAGCCTGCATAGCTGGAGCGCTAAAGGTAAATGGACTGAATGTTGCAATGCCAAAGATGCAGCCGGTTTACAGTGCATGAAATCAAAACCTATGGAGATAACCGGTTATCCCGGAAACGGCTATGAACTGATTTATTGGGAAGAAGAGAATGCAACTCCTGCTGATGCCGCTCAATTATGGCAACAAATTGATGCTTCGGCTGATATGCTACTTAGCCGTGGGAAATGGAAAAACTACCAATGGAAAGCAATGGGTGTTGGATTAACAGATGGATATGCCGTTCTGTGGCTCGGCGATAAGGCTGATAAGGTTATTGACCCGGAAAAAGTAACATTCTTAAGCCAGCAAACAGCGCCAAAGGTACCGCAGGCGACAAAGCCATCTGAAAAAGCAAGCAAAAACAATTTAATTGTAACTTCCGAACAGGCTGAAAATGTTTCAGTTAACGGTCAGAATGTAATATTATCTGTGGTGAAACCGGAAATAAAATATTACCTTATTGTTGGCAGTGTTAAAACTGCCGAATCAGCAAAATCGGAATTGAAGCGTATTAAATCCAAAGGATACCAGGATGCTTATATCCTGCCAGGAGAAGGTGTTTTTCGTATCGCGCTTACATCGTATGATACTAACAAGGAGGCAAGCCGTGCTCTTCCTCCGCTAAGACCTGATTTTCCGGATATCTGGATTTTTAAAAAATAAAATAGGAGTTTTTGGGTTTACAATGATTCGGTTTTTTGAATAACATGGATTTTGGCTCAATGAGGCCGTTGTGATAAGTTGAAGTCATATACTATGTAGAAGTTGAAGTGAAATGGAAATCAAGCCACAGCATGGTACTACTCTAAATCCATGATTGGTGCAATTTAACTGAACATCCTGTTTTCGTTTAAGTCCTTTCCTGTCAGGGTATTTAAGGATCAAAGTTTCTTCATTATATGTTCAAAATATTTCATGCTGAAAGTGCATATATCAGGAAACAGAAAATTTTTTCCTGTGCAAAACTCAGTCATAACTTCTTACTACACACGAACAATCCTTTGGAGGATTCAATTATATTTGCGCTCGCATTATGGAAACAGAAGAAAAATATAACGAAGAGAGTATCCGGTCGCTCGACTGGAAGGAACATATCAGGCTTCGACCCGGTATGTATATTGGTAAATTAGGGGATGGATCGTCGCACGATGATGGTATTTACGTGCTTATCAAAGAAGTTATTGATAACTGTATCGATGAATTTACAATGGGGCACGGTAAAATTATAGAAGTTACCATCAAAGAACACCTTGTTTCGATTCGTGATTATGGACGTGGCATTCCGTTGGGGAAACTGGTTGAATGTGTTTCGCAGATTAACACCGGTGCAAAGTACGATTCCAAAGTTTTTAAAAAAGCAGTCGGGCTCAATGGAGTCGGTACCAAAGCTGTGAATGCACTTTCGAGTTTTTTCACTGCACAGGCTATCCGCGAAGGTCGCACCAATACCGTCGAATTTCACCAGGGAGTTCTTATTAACGAAAGTGGCGAACAACCTGCAGATCTCCGAAACGGAACGCTAATCACATTTACACCTGATGTTCAGCTGTTTGGCAATTACCATTTTTTAAAAGAATATATTGAGGAAATGTTATGGAATTATTGCTTCCTCAATAACGGTCTCACCATCGTTTTTAATGGACAACGATACCTGGCGAAAAACGGATTACTCGACATGCTCGAAAGGTCAAACAACGGAAATGCAATTAATTATCCTATTGTCCATATTAAAGACGAAGATTTTGAGTGCGCATTTACCCACAGTGCCAAACAATATGGTGAGGAGTATTATTCGTTTGTTAACGGTCAGCATACCACACAAGGCGGAACTCACCTTGCTTCGTTCCGCGATGCATTGGTAAAAACTATCCGCGAATTTTTCGGTAAAGATTTCGAGTACAGCGATATACGTTCTTCAATAATTGCAGCTATCAGCATTAAAGTAGCTGAACCATTATTCGAATCGCAGACCAAAACCAAGCTTGGTTCGCAGCATATTGAGCCGGGAGGCATTACCATCAATAAATTTATTACCGATATTCTGAAGAAGAAACTCGATAACTTTCTTCATATGAATTCGGATACCGCCGAAGCACTTTACCGCAAAATTCTTCAGTCGGAGAAAGAGCGCAAGGAGATGGCCAATATTAAAAAGCTGGCTAAGGAAAGCGTTAAAAAAGTGAGTCTGCATAACAAAAAACTCCGCGATTGCCGCTTGCATTATAATACCAATGAGCAGCGCCGGCTGGAAACTACTTTGTTTATCACTGAGGGTGATTCGGCAAGCGGATCCATCACAAAATCGCGCGATGTTAATACGCAGGCTGTTTTTAGTCTGAAAGGAAAACCCCTTAATTGCTACGGGAAAAGCAAGAAGGTAGTATATGAAAATGAGGAGTTTAACCTGCTTCAATCCGCACTTAATATTGAGGACGACATTGAAAACCTGCGTTACAACAATATTGTAATAGCTACCGATGCCGATGTTGACGGAATGCATATCCGTTTGTTGCTGCTCACATTTTTCCTGCAGTTTTTCCCCGACCTGGTAAAATCGGGTCATGTTTATATTTTGCAAACACCGCTTTTCAGGGTCAGGAACAAGAAAAAGACCAACTATTGTTATTCCCAGCAGGAGCGTCAGGATGCCCTTAAGGAATTGGGTCCCAATCCGGAAATAACCCGTTTTAAAGGACTTGGTGAAATTTCACCCGACGAATTCCGGCATTTTATCGGTTCCTCTATGCGCCTTGATCCGGTTATTTTAAAACATATCTCTGAAATTGACAGCCTGCTATCCTTCTATATGGGAAGCAATACACCTGAACGACAGTTGTTTATAATCGATAATTTACGCAACGAAGGAGAAATAGAAGAAGTATTGCTTGAGGAAGTTGCATAAAATTAATGCTTCACAGCAGAGTCGATTTAAATTAATAATAGCACAAAAATGAACTTCACTTTGTTGATTATCAAACAGATGAAGTTCATTTTGTTTAAGCCGTAACGCTTAATATCCGATCATGTTAGTATTCTAATCACTTGGAGTATATAATTTTTATACTAAAATTTTATTTCACTATGTCATCTGAATTTTTACATTTAAATACCTTGATCCTGAACGAAATAATAATTCATAGCGCTTCTGCCGTTTTTTTAGCGTACTTTTGCAGCCGATATCAGTCCGTGCAAAGTAATTGAACACCGTTATGAATTCATGTGATTAGTTTGGTATATGGTAAAAATTTAAAAAACAATTTATGGCAAGACCACGTGAGACTTTTGGTAAAAGAGAAAACCGCAGTAAGCAGGACAAAAAAAGAAAAGACAAAGAAGCTAAAAGGCTTGAGAAAAAAGATGGCAGGGATGGAAACAACCTGGATGAAATGATTGCTTATGTTGATGAGTATGGCCGAATTTCATCTACTCCTCCCGATCTTACACAACGCGTAGTTATTAAAGCAGAAGATATTCAGATTGGTGTTCCCAAATATGTTGAGCCCGAAGCTGGCGAGCTTATCCGCACAGGCATTGTGGCGTTTTTTAACGATTCGAAAGGTTATGGTTTTATAAACGACCTGGCATCAGGTAAAAGTGTATTTGTACATATCAACGGCCTCGCCGAACCGATAAAGGAAAATAACAAAGTTACTTTCGAAGTTGTAAACGGCCCCAAAGGTCCGAATGCAGTAAATGTAAAACTGCTTAAATAAACAATTCCGTTTTAAATGATACTTATAAGCTGTCAGCCAGGTATTCGGGTTTGACAGCTTTTTGCATACTATGTAATCGTGGTATTTCTGATTTAGTTAATCATTTCGTACATTCCGTAAAATTAATGCCTGTCGGAAGACGTTCTGATTTTCTCCCTGATAAGTTTCGATTCATCCGAAAGCAGAAATTCCCCGTATCAGCTCCCAGCGAATGGCAAACGGAAAAACCGACTGATCTTCCTCGACCACAAACAGATACACCAGTTCATTTTCAGAAGCTGCTTTCTCGATAAGGAAACGATGGCTCGAAGTAAACGGATTGCAATTGACGACTATTGCTGCAATATTTTCAGTTTTCGTATCCTTTATAATTGAATTTAGATAGCTCTGGTAGTTTGCGATGGTTTCGAATCCGAATTCCAACACACAAAATAGTGGTTTGGCCAATGCAATTTCTTTAAAACCTAGTCCTTTAAAATAAACCGAATTAGCAGGACGAGTAAACACATACGTGTTTTTATACACGGCCAGTACCTTTTCGGTAAGCTGGGTCACAATAAGTGCAAAAGCAGTTGAATTGCGGTATTTGGGTGCAATACTTTTAAGATCAAAAGTGTCTGCACAACGTAAAAGAATTAAACTATTTTTGTGATTCCCAAAATATGACCTGGCTAATGCAAACCCGCACTTCCATATATCATAAACTGATTTTGTACATTTTCTTTCTCGGAATATTTGTAATAGTGGCGGTCAGCCTGTTTTCATTTATTACCACGCGCAATGCTATACTTGAGCGTACGTTTGATCAGCTTACTTCGCTAAGGGTTGCAAAAATGGAACAGGTTGAACAGTTTTTTACCGATCGGAAAAAGGAAGTTGAGCTTTTTTCGCACCAGGAAAATACGGGACGGATCAAGCTTAAAACCAAAGGATTTGATGGTTCTATTAAGTTTACCGCTCCAAATGAAGGAATGAATGACAACTTTGAACGATTCTTTATTTCTGGTGGTTTCTTTTCAAATGTTTATTTGTCAGATAACGGGCAAATGGAATGTTATAATTTTGATTCCATACATGGCAATTCATTTTTACCCGATAGCGAAAAAAAGCGATCTCTGGAACCCATAATATCGAAAGTGTTAAAAGAAAATCGTCTGCTTATCGAAGATTTTTCCTTCGGGCTGAACGACAGCACCACACATTTTTATATTGCTTCGCCGATATATTTTGCTGATAAAAATGAAACTTCTGTGGCCGTGTTCGAAATAAAGTCGTCAGCCATTAATACTATCATGAAAAATAAGGAGGTTGTTAATGGTTTGGGTAAAACAGGTGAAGTTTATCTGGTTGGGTCTGATTCGTTAATGCGCAGTGAATCAAGGTTTTTAACAAAATCAATATTGCGCGTGCGTGTTAATTCCGAATCAGTACGCAATGCATTTAATTCGGCTGAAGGTACGCATCTCACAACCGATTACCGTGGAATACAAACACTTTCGTCGTACAGCAGGCTAACAATTCCGGATCTTAATTGGGTGATTATAGCTGAAATTGACAAACGAGAAGCCATGCGCCCGGTTTACAAACTGGCAAATGAAATTGTGTTCCTGAGTATTTTCATCACGCTATTTCTATTTGTGGCAGCTTATATTATTTCGCGAGCCATTGCCGGTCCGATTATCGAACTCAAAGATGCAACAATTAGGGTTGGGAAAGGCGACCTCGACCAGGTTTTAACGATAAAGTCAAATGACGAATTAGGTGAGCTGACTGAGAATTTCAATTTGATGACCAGTCAGTTAGCTGCCCAGCAAACTGAACTTAAAGAGCGGGAGGCCAGGATGTTTACCTCTTTTATTGATGGTCAGGAGGATGAACGACAACGGCTTTCGGGAGAGTTGCACGATGGACTCGGGCAAATGATCATAGCAACCAAGTTGAAGACCGAAACCATCATGAATTCAGGGAATGTAATAAATCCTGATGCTGTGGCTCGTCTCAGGAATATGTTCGATAGTCTGGTTGACGAAGTCAGGAGTATCTCAAACAACCTCATGCCTGCCGTACTTAAAGAATTTGGACTGGAAATAGCTCTGAATCAGGTTTGTAAGGATATTGCCAATCACAGCACTATAAATGTAATTTTTGATTCGCAGATTTCGACAGGCGAGATGGATAAGCGCATTGCGACTTATATTTTTCGCATTGCGCAGGAAGCAATGAACAACGCAGTAAAACACTCCGGAGCCACCGAAGTTATTGTTACCCTTATCGGAAACGAAAAAACGATCAATCTGTTGGTTCAGGATGACGGAATCGGAATCGATCTGAAACAGCCCTGCAATCAGAATGGCCGTGGACTGAACAGTATGTGCGAACGTGTGAAACTGCTTAACGGACTGATTGATATATCGAAAGGAGAAAAACACGGAACCATAGTATCGGTGAAAATTCCGCTTGCCGGTTAAACCTGAATGATGTATGATAAATAAGTTAATAGAATTGTTATGAAGAATACGTGGCGGTTGAATAAGTCTTTACAATCTTCGCTTAGCCAGTATTCTGTTGTTATAAACGAGTTGTTTGTAAATAAAAAAAACGCTAAAGCTCACGAATTATAAGATCAAAAGAATTTCATACAAACAACTTGTAGACTTTATAGGAGAATCAGGAAAAGACTTTTCGGGAGAACCGAATGAAATGTATTATGAAATCCTGACAGAATATGGCTTTGACATTGATCCAGTCTAAACTAAAACACTAATTTTCAAATTAGACCCGGATTCAATAATTGTAGATTTCAATCTTGAAGAATGGAAGAAATAAATCCGCCTAAGAAAAGAACGCCTGCTACTAACAAACCGTTAACTTTGAAATTTTTAACCTGTAACCTGTAACTCATCAAAATGCCAATTCACATTATTTTAACCGAAGACCACCAGATTTTGCGCGATGGTGTTAAGTCGCTGATAGCATCCGACAATATTAAAATTACCGGTGAAGCTTCAACAGGAGCTGAGCTATGGAAATTACTGGAAGGTGAAAAGCCGGACATTATTTTGATGGATATTTCGTTGCCCGACACATCAGGTATCGAACTCACCCGATTGATTGCGCTGCGGTTTCCTGAAATAAAAGTATTGATCTTATCCATGTACACCGACGAAAGTTTTATAAATCAGGCTATTAAATCTGGTGCAAAAGGCTACCTGCATAAGAACACAACCCGGGAGGAAATGCTTATCGCGATTGATACAGTATATTCAGGAAATGATTTTTACAGTGATAATATTTCCAAAATTATTTTGAAAAGTTACATTGAGAAGGCAAAACTCAATGCAGAGGAATTGCTTAATCCACACGAAATTCTCTCGAAACGGGAAATAGAAATACTCACCATGTTTGCCGAAGGTTTTATAAATAAGGAAATTGCCGACAAACTTTTTATCAGCATCCGCACGGTTGAATCACATAAAAATCATATAATGCAAAAGCTGAACCTGAAAACACAGGTCGAACTAGTTAAATATGCGATACGGCATAATCTTATCAATATATAATTTAGGGCATCAGCAAGGTTTTAAAAACCAAATCCCAAATCCCACTTCGCAAGTCATAAATTGTACCTCGTACCTCGTACCTCGTAAATCGTAAATCGTACCTCGTAAATCGTA
>JBBSDC010000022.1:0-37947 GCA_038249705.1 Bacteroidales bacterium
CTTTTTTTTCTTTTTTCTCCATTGATGCTTTCAGGTTAGCAAGAGCGTCAAGGTCACCGAGGGTGGTTTTTTCAAGGTTGTCCTTGATTTTTTTCACGGCGCGTTTGGTAGTCATTTCAGCGCTTTCCTCTTTCTTGTCCTCTTTTACTCTTTCTGCTTGTTTCGAATCCTGATACATCTTGGCGTGCGAAAGAATGATCTTCTTGTTCTCTTTCGAGAATTCGATTACCTTGAAATCCTGCGATTCATCAACCTGCAGATTGGTACCGTCTTCTTTCTGAGCATGACGTGTAGGTGCAAAACCTTCAACACCATATGGCAGAGCTACAACAACACCTTTGTCCGAAGAGCTGACAACCGTACCTTTATGAACTGATCCGGTGGTAAAAATGCTTTCGAAAACATCCCATGGATTTTCTTCGAGTTGTTTGTGGCCTAAGCTCAAGCGGCGGTTATCCACATCAACATCAAGAACAACAACTTCGATGGTTTCGCCAATTTTGGTGAATTCAGCCGGATGTTTGATCTTTTTGCTCCACGAAAGGTCGCTGATGTGTATAAGTCCGTCAACACCTTCTTCGAGTTCAACAAAAATACCGAAATTGGTAAAGTTGCGAACGGTAGCAGTGTGGCGTGAGTTTACAGGATATTTAGCAACGATATCACTCCATGGATCAGGAATAAGCTGTTTGATACCAAGTGACATTTTGCGGTCTTCGCGGTCGAGGGTAAGTACAACTGCTTCGATTTCGTCGCCTACTTTCAGGAAGTCCTGAGCGGTGCGCAGATGCTGGCTCCACGACATTTCGGAAACGTGTATCAGACCTTCAACACCAGGTGCTATTTCGATAAATGCGCCATAATCAGCAATAACAACTACGCGGCCTTTGATTTTATCGCCAACCTTAAGGTCATCGCGGAGCGAATCCCATGGGTGTGCGCTGAGTTGTTTGAGACCAAGGGCAATACGTTTTTTGTTTTCGTCGAAATCGAGGATAACAACATTGATTTTCTGATCAAGCTGCACAATTTCTTCCGGGTGATTGATACGTCCCCATGACAGGTCAGTGATGTGGATAAGTCCGTCAACGCCGCCAAGGTCAATAAATACACCGTAAGATGTAATATTTTTAACGATACCTTCGAGAACCTGGCCTTTTTCGAGTTTCGAAATAATTTCGATTTTCTGAGCTTCCAGTTCGTCTTCGATAAGGGCTTTGTGCGAAACAACCACATTTTTGTATTCGTGATTGATCTTAACGATTTTGAATTCCATAACCTTCTCAACAAACTGATCGTAGTCGCGGATAGGTTTAACATCAATCTGCGATCCTGGAAGGAAGGCCTCGATGCCAAAAATATCAACAATAAGACCACCTTTGGTGCGGCATTTCACAAAACCATTGATAATTTCCTGTGTTTCGAAAGCAGTGTTTACACGCTCCCACGAACGGAGGATACGTGCTTTTTTGTGCGAAAGCTGAAGCTGTCCGCCCATGTCTTCCTGGTTTTCAACATACACCTCAATCTTATCGCCGATGCGCAGATCAGGGTTGTAGCGTACTTCCGAAACAGCAATTACACCGTCGGATTTAAAACCAATGTTTACCACAACTTCGCGGTTGGTTAAACCAACAACAGTACCTTCGAGTACTTCATGATCACCGATTGAGCTGAGGGTTTTGTCATAAATGTCTTCCAAACGCTTACGGTCGGAAGGAGCATATGATTCATGTTTTTTCCCGATAGCATTCCAGTCGAATTCAACAGGTTCAGCAGGCATTTCAGGTGCTTTGGGAGCTTTAGGAGCTTCTGCAACAACTTCCTTTACCTCAGGAACTTCTGCAACTTCTACTTCAGGAACCTCTGCAACTTCTACTTCGGCAACTTCAGCAACTTCTACTTCGGCAACAGGTGTTTCTGCAACTTCTTCTTCTTTTACTACTGCTTCTTCTACTTCTGTAGTTGGTGTTTGTGCAACTACTTCTTCTTCTACTGCTTCTTCTACTTCTGCAGTTGGTGTTTCTACTGTTTCAGCCACTGTTTCTTCAGCAGCATTTTCAACATTGTTCAGTTCGTCGTTTACTTTAACGTCGTCACTCATAATTTGTAATCTAAATGTGGCTTTCCGGTTAAGCCGGTTTAACATTATATTGATTGAGAAGCAGATACGATGTAATTCCTTCCGGAAAGTGCAAACATTCGCCCTGCAAAATGGGGTGCAAAGGTAGTAATTTATAATTACCACACATAGCCGGACATTAACTTTTGGCTAAAAAGATCGTTTACTCCCTGATTTACAGCAAGTATGGGGCTATAATAAACTTTATTTATACAATATAATTACAAGTTATATAAGTAAGGAAAACGATGTCAGATACATTCTGCTCTATTTCTCAAATTCCGGGTATAAATGCTTAACTTAATTGGCGACACTTAACATTGATTTAATATAGGAGTAATATTGAGGTAATAATATGGATATATTTTTGCATCATCTAAAAAGAAAGAATATGAAAAAGATAATAGCAATAGCACTCATAGGAGTTGCCCTCGTATTTGGAACCAACGTTTTCGCCACTGGTGATATGCCTGCCAATGCAGCCGCCAAATCAAGTGTAAGCGGAAAAGTAGTTGACATAAAAACTGGCGAATCCCTTGTTGGAGTAGCTGTTGCCGTTGAAGGAACCGATCAGAAAGTATATACTGATCTGGATGGTAACTTCACCATAAATAATATTGATCCGGGTCATTACAACCTGGTACTTTCGCTTATTTCCTACAAAAACAGCCTGGTCGAAAACCTGAAACTTAATCCTGGTAAAAAGGAAGTAGTTGATATTAAGCTGGATGTGATCCGATAATCCTTTTCTCAATACATGTGAAAGGCTGTACATAATTTGTATGGCCTTTTTTTTTGGAGCCATGGTTTTTCATAAGGTAGTATTTCTCATGATAGTTTTTAGTCATATTCATCAGCAATAATTTATAATACTTTATACCATTTGTTTCCGCTATACCATATCATATTAAAAGCATGTTACATTATTTAAAACAAAATTTTATCAAATTATTATGTTTTATTTTTAGATAAATAACAGCCAAACTTATTCCGATTTTTGCAAATATAAAATCAAAGTATATGAAACCAGATAAAATAAAAAAGGCTACAATTCAGCCTGAATTATTGCCAGAAATACTTCCGGCAACACAGGTAATATTCGAATATCGTGAACCAGAATACCAAATGGCTTCGGGTGGATCAACTCAGGTATTGGGCGATTTCCTTGAATTCACTGATTATTTAATTCCAACTAACCGCATCATTCAGATGTTTAAAAGCTCACGACAATCTGTTTACGATGATCTTTATTCTACTTTACCAAACTTATGATTGGGGGATTGCGCATTGCAGAATGGGGGAAATCGTGTTTTCAGGTCAATTTACAATTATCGAATTTTGTGTTAACATATACATAACATGAAATTCATGAGAAATATTAGGAGTAAAAAAATAGGAATAGAGTCACATTTCACGTTTAAACTGTTGCTTAACTGTAATTAATGCATTTTAAATCAGGAAATTTTAATAAAGCCACAATGCAAATCCACCTCATGGGTCAAAATACTGAAATACAAATATATATTATTGTTTATCTGACTGTTAGAACATAGTGTCATCGCTTATTTCAAAATTCAAAAACAATAAATCTGCTATTTCGATATATAATCATTTGTTAACATTGGACAAACAGTTTAATAATAATACATGTAGTACTTTGCATATGAAAATTTAACTCAGATTAAATGAAAACGAAAATACTCTTTATACTAGCCATATCAGGAATCATAACTTTTAATACAGAAGCTCAAGATGCCCTGACGTATAATTCCGGGATTCATAAAACCGAATCGGAGATCAAGACACCCACGGTTTATGTTTTTGAATTTACGGCCTACTCCCGTGATTATGAACTTGAAAATATCAGCAGCGAAATGGCAGGCGAACATCCTTTTGGCGATCAGATAGCAAAAAAAATATATTTACTCGAAAGCAAATACACTTCGGAAGTTGCAATAGTACCTGGAAATCCTCAAACTAAAACGGTTATACAAAAACCTGTTATTTATGAAAGTGTAAAACGGATTGAAAAGCAGTTGAAAAAATCAGTTAAAAAAGAAGAACTTTCCGTTTCAAATGCAGCTTTCACATTTAATAAAGTACTTGATGTGGCACTTAACACACTTACTGCGAATACACAAAGTTTTGAAGTTGCTATTGAATCACTCGATGAAACGGATGCAAAAATTGAACTCTTTACAAAACATGTTATTCTTATTTACTAACAAGCATTCTGGGGGGTACTGACTAAAAACAGTCATTAACTCCCCATAACGTACAATAACCAAAAATTCGCAATAAACTAATTTTCAGGGCTATATATTTAGTCCACAGCTAAGGGAATGTCCTGATTTTACCATTTCCGAAACGCATAAATCCAATATACAAATTAAAACACTTTAACCACGAACATTAAAACCACTAACCTAAAAATCGATTATGATAATGCGAAAAATTTACACTTTATTAATGTTATTCCTGGTCATAGGAATATCAGCCTCGGCTCAAAAAACTAGTATTGAAGGCACAGTTAAAACATCTAAAGGAGAAAGTCTGCCGGGAGCTACTATAATGATCAAAGGATCGACCTCAGGCTCGATAACCGACGTAAATGGCAAATTTTCAGTTTCGGCGCAGGCTGCTGATGTACTGGTAATTTCGTTTATCGGTTTCGAAACTCAGGAAATAGCCGTGGGCGCCCAAAGTGTTATAAATGTGACACTTAACGAATCGGGGCAACAAATTGAAGGTATTATAGTCACAGCTCTCGGTATCGAAAAGCAGAAAAGCACTATCGGCTATGCCATTGGTGATGTGAAAGGCAGCGACCTTGTTAAAGCAAGGGAGCCAAATGCAATAAATGCTCTTACCGGCAAAGTTGCAGGGCTTGTTATTGGCAGTTCATCCGAAATACTCGGAGCGCCGAACGTGCTTTTACGTGGGGTTACACCACTTTATGTAGTAAATGGCATACCTGTTCAATCCGACACCTGGAATATCAATCCTGATGATATCGAAAGTTACACTATATTAAAAGGACCTACCGCAGCAGCTTTATATGGCTCGCGCGGACAAAACGGCGCCATACAGATTACAACCAAACGCGGGACAAGCAATAAAAGGGAATTTTCAGTTGATTTTAACTCAAGTACCATGTTCGAAAAAGGATTCTTAGCCATTCCTGAAGTTCAGGATGAATATGGACCCGGCGATCATGGGAAATATGCATTTGTTGACGGGCGCGGCGGTGGAACCAATGATGGCGACTACGATATATGGGGTCCAAAACTCGACGGGCAACTGCTACCACAATATGACAGTCCTATAGATCCTGTTACCGGTGAAAGAATACCTACACCCTGGATTCCTCGTGGAAAAGACAACCTGAAAAGGTTTCTCGAAACAGGCTTGTTGTCAACAAACAGCATTGCCATTGCCAGCAGTAATCAAAAATATGACCTGCGATTCTCAGGCTCATACAGTTACCAAAAAGGCATTGTCCCCAATACATCGCTGAACATGACCAATTTCAGCCTGGCAGGTGGATATAACATTTCGAAGAAATTACGTGTTGAAGCAAATATGGCTTACAGCAGGCAATTTACGCCCAATATACCCGATGTAAGTTACGGGCCTAACAGCATCATTTATAATATGATAGCCTGGGGCGGTGCCGACTGGGATATTGATGATATGCGCGATTACTGGCAACCCGGCAAGGAAGGTGTACAATCCATTTACGCTGAATACCAGCGCTATCATAACCCATATTTTATGGCATATGAATGGTTGCGCGGGCATTATAAAACCGATCTTAACGGTTATATATCAGCTAAATACAAATTCACTGATCATCTGAACCTGATAGCCCGATCGGCAGTAACTTCGTATGATCTGCTCAGGACTGAAAAAATGCCTTTCTCCGCCCATCCTTATGGCAGAGAGGCTGGTCTTGGCGATTACAGGGAAGACAAACGTTCACTTTTCGAAAACAACACCGACATTTTACTTTCATACGATCAATACATAGTTCCAAAATTAAGTGTACATGCCTCGGCAGGAGGAAATCTTCGTTCGTATTCCTTCCGCAGCAGCTATGCCACTACTGATTATCTTAATGTTCCTGAATGGTATAACCTAAGCAACTCGAAAAACCCGGTTATGTCCTACAACTATTATGCTCCAATGACTGTATTAAGCGGTTATGCGCTTGCTGATTTCACCTATAATGATTTCGCTACATTATCACTTACAGGACGTTGGGATAAAAACTCAACACTTCCGGCTGATAACAATGTGTATTTCTACCCGAGTGTTTCTACAAGTATTGAAGTGTCAAAACTTATTGACATACCAACTGTAAAATCATGGAAAATAAGGGGATCATATGCCAATGTTGGCAGTGCTTTAACTACATCAATGATTGGACCTACTTCGGACGTACTCGATTATGGAGCAAGCTATTACTCTCCTTACGACGGCCCATCCTATATTAACAGTCCGTCCTACGGAATAAGTCTGATACAGGGTCTGGCATCAGCTTCATATACCGGAACAATTACCAATCCGAATATTGAACCAAGTTTCAGTTCGGCCTGGGAAGCAGGTACTGATGTAAGTTTACTTGATAACCGACTGGGATTTGACTTCACCTATTTTTCAACCATTGATGGTCCGGCTATTTTTGCACTTCCTATTTCCAATGCTTCAGGTTTTGGCTATGCACTCGTTAACGGAATAAAAGTTCAACGCAAAGGAGTTGAGATTTCGGTCAATGCGGTTCCTGTATATCAGCCTGGCGGGCTTAAATGGGATATTTCGGCCAATTATTCAACTAATCAATCTTATCTGAAAGAGATATATCCCGGTGTCGAAAATTACAATATCTACCTGAAAGTGGGCGACCGTATGGATAAAATGTATGGTTCCGATTTTGTACGAAATGCTGAAGGAAAGCTTATTAATGATGCAAGTGGTCGTCCGATCCGTAACTCGGTAACTCAGTTTCTGGGATATACCAATGCCGATTGGGCAGGAGCCATGCGAAACACGTTTACCTATAAAGCAGTAAGTTTCTCATTTCAGATCGATGGCCGGTTCGGAGGAACCATACTCGATTATGTAGAGAAGAAAACCTACCAGGGTGGCAGGCATATTGCTACTGTTGAAGGAGCAATGGGTGAAGCCAGAGCAAACGATATACTTGGTATAAAATCCTATATTGGCGAAGGAGTAGTTGTAAGTAACGGAGCTGCAATCGAATATGATGCTGATGGTAAAATTACAAATAGCAACGAGCTCGAATTTGCCCCGAATACTACAGCAACGTATGTTCAGGACTACATAAGCAGGTATTATGGAACAGACGCTTCCACCTCAATCAGCCGCACTTTTGTAAAACTGCGTGAAGTAGTATTAACCTATAATCTGCCTCAGACATTTCTAAAAAAATCACTCATTCAACAGGCAAGCATTTCGTTTGTAGGTCGCAACCTGCTATATTTCGCCGAAAGAAGTGATATTGATATTGAACAATATACAGGTAATTCAGGCTACTCCGGTCTTCAAACACCTACAACCCGGAGATTTGGTTTCAATATTAACCTTACTTTCTAAAAGATTAAAATTCACGCTGACAAAATCTAAAAATAATGAAAAAAATAGTATATACTTTCATGTTGCTTACACTCACATTTGCAGCATGTAACAAATTTGAAGAGTTCGAAAAAAATCCAAATAAACCGGGAGAAGTGCCTCCATCGCTGGTTTTCACAAATGTGATCAATAGCATGGTTTATCTGCCTTGGGGCAACGAACAACGATGGAATCAGTTCTATTGCAGCAATTACGCGTATTATGATGATCAGCAATACGACTGGACAACTACCGATTTTAACTACACGAAACTGAATAATGTTAAACAAATGGTATCGGAAGCTTCACGCGTTGGCTTACCCGAAAACAATGCTTATTCAGCTTTAGCCAAATTTTTTAATGCTTATTTTTATGTTGATATGAGCATGCGTCTGGGCGATATCCCCTTAACTGATGCGCTTAAAGGCCTCGAAAACACTACCCCTGCTTACAATACCCAAAAGGCTGTTTTTCAGCAGGCTCTGCTATGGCTCGATGAGGCTAACAGTGATTTGCAGCAGCTTATAAATGCAAATGACAATTCGTTAAGCGGCGATTTTATGTTGGATAATGATCTGAAGAAATGGCAGAAAGTAGTGAATGCCTATAAACTTAGAGTACTTATAACCCTGAGCAAAAAAGAAAGTGATACCGATTTAAATATCAGGCAATCTTTCGCCAATATAATAGGCAATCCTTCCACTTATCCATTGATGACATCGCTGGACGACAATTTGCAATACACATTCAACAGTGGCTCCGAAAAATATCCATTAAATCCTGATAACTATGGATTTACAGCACTACGTATCAACACTGCAGCTACTTACCTTAATACATTGGTTTCGTTACGCGATCCACGTACATTCCTTACCGCTGACCCCGCACCCAAAAAACTGGAAGCCGGGTTAACTAAAACTGATTATGAAGCTTATGTTGGAGCAAGTTCAGGTGAAAGTCTGGACGATATGTCAACAAAAATGCTAAACGGTGAATACTCTGCTGTTAATAAAGAAAAATATTACGGATCATACACCGGCGAACCGGCAATTCAAATTGGCTACATTGAGCAATGTTTTAATACTGCTGAAGCAATTACCCGTGGCTGGATCAGTGGAAACGCCGAAGAGTTTTATATCGCTGGCATACAAGCCTCATGGAAATTTCATGGTGCAGATGTAAGTGTGAACTGGGCAGTTTATTATGCACAAGAGACCGTGAAGTACAAAGGCAACAATACTGATGGGCTAACACAGATACTTACCCAAAAATACCTGGGTTTTTTCCAGAATTCAGGATGGGAAGCTTATTATAATAATCGTCGTACAGGAATTCCGGCATTCCTAACTGGTGCGGGAACAGGAAATAGCGGACGAATTGCTAAACGCTGGCAATATCCAAGTTCCGAGCGCACAACCAATGCCGATAATTACAATACGGCATTGCAAAGCCAGTTCGGTTCGAAGGATGATGATATTAATACCGATATATGGGTAATAAAATAGTTTGGGCTGAATTTGGTTTGATTGGAAGAGAGGGCTGCCGGGTAATATCTCCGGCAGTCTCTTTCTTTTATTGAATTATATTTCATCCAACTCAAGTTCGGGCATAACACATTGTTTAACAAACATATAGAAATTATGCTTTTATATCATTAACATAAAACACCCTTAACTTTCAATTAATATACTGACAGTACTTTTACTTTATTCACAGAAGAAAAGATTACCGCTTTAATGGAGTTAAACACTTTTTATGATTTAAGTCCGTAATTTTAGCAAGTCAAACAGAAGCATACTAACTACTTTAAACGTATTATTTTGAAAAGCGTGAATCTCGATAATCTGAATTTAACACAAAACGGCACAAACCATTTAACAATTAAAAATATGAGATTACTCCTGGTAACTTTGCTTTTGAACTGCCTAACAATTGCTGCTTTCCCCCAACACCCGGAGTTTATAATTTCCGCCCCTGCCGGAAGCAATTATTCATTGATAAATAAAACAGGTATATCTTTTATCCCAAACGGACGCCTGCTAACACCGGCTGGCAAAAGTTATGTTGTAGCACCACATCCATATGGGCTTGTAATCAGCAACGATGGAAACATCGCTATCACAGCTAATTCGGGTACCAATCCGATTTCGATTACCATTATACGGAATCTTAATTCGGGAAATCCTGATATTCAGCAGGTTCCTCCTACTCCGGCTGGTGATAAGGGAGTGTTGGAATCGGTGTTTATGGGTTTGGCCATTTCGCCCGATAATAAGCTGGCGTATGTAGCCGGCGGACAGGCAAACAAAGTGTATATTTTCGATATTGCAACAGGAGCAGCATCAGGATCAATTGATTGCAGTTTTAAAGATAAAAATATTGATTATTCGCACGGTTATATTGGCGATATGACAATCAGCAACAATGGAAAACTCTTATTTGCTGTTGATCAGATTGGTTTCAGGCTTATCAGCATTGACCTGGAAAAACGAAAAGTTGTTTCAAATACTCCGGTTGGCAGGTATCCTTTTGGGATTGCACTTTCGAAAGATGAAAAAACGGTTTATGTTGCCAATGTGGGCATGTATGAATATGGTTACATTAAAAAGAAGAAAAACGGCGAATGGAAGAAAGGCGTTGTTGATTCGCCGGTTTACGCATATGGCTCTGACGAATCGGTAAAAGGGATTTCGAATGATACCATGCAGGTTCCTGCTTTGGGACCGATGAATTCGGATGAATCATTTTCGGTTTGGGCATTTGATATCAACAATCCGTTAAAACCTGGCATCATCTCCAAAATTAAAACCGGGTCTCTTGTCGGCCAAATGGTTGAAGGCATTCCGGCTTTGGGAGGCTCCAGTCCGAATTCGATTGTAGCTGCCGGCAATTATATTTTTATCAGCAATGGCACTAACGATAATATTACCGTGCTTGATGGCCGCGAACAAAAGATCATTACCCATATAAAACTCAATCCTGAACCGCTGCTTGCCACTAAAAGAGGAATTATCCCATTCGGGCTGGCTGTTTCGCCCGATGAAAAACAAGTGTATGTTGCCGAATCAGGAATTAATGCCATTGGTGTAATTGATGTGGAATCGCTTAAAGTAATAGGCCATATACCTACCGGCTGGTTTCCGGCAAAACTGAAAGTTACTCCTGATGGCAAAAAATTGATTGTAGCCAACGCAAAAGGATTTGGAAGCGGGCCAAACGGAGGTTATACTTTTACTGCCGGTTACGAAGGAAGTTATATCGGCAGCCTGATGAAAGGCACTGTCGAAATTATTGATATTCCAACCCAGGATCAACTTATGGTGTATTCGAAGCAGGTAATTGAGAATAACTTCCTGATCGGGAAAACAGAATCTGCTTCTTTCGACTGGCGAAAGAACAACCCGATACCACTCTTTCCCAAACAGAAAGAAACCCCAATAAAACATATCGTTTTTATTTCGAAAGAGAACCGCACTTACGATGAAATTTTCGGACAGGTTCAACATGCGAAAGGCGATTCAGCTATTGCCCGCTATGGAGCCAATGTAACTTTTACCAACCATAAAAAGACAGCGAAAGTTGAAAATGCTACTGTTATGCCCAACCACCTGCGCCTGGCAAGTGAATTTGCTATCAGCGATAATTTTTATGTTGATTCGGATGTGTCGGCCGACGGGCATCGCTGGCTGGCAAATACTTACCCGAACGAATGGGTTGAGGCAACCACAGCAGCCAATTACGGTGGCAACCGCGAGTACCGCGAAAATTCAAATGCGCCCGGAAATTTAGGTTTTACCGGTGCTGCCGGCGCCATTTACCCTGAGGATTACAACGAAGCCGGTTCCATGTGGGATCACCTGGCACGGCATAACAAAGACTATTACAATTTCGGTTTCGGCGTTATGTTCGAGCCTGGCGATTACCAGGACACATACAAATACGGCGGCATCAGGCATTTTACAAATTACCCCATGCCTGCGCCACTCCACAGCCGCACATCATACCAATATCCGACTTATAACATGGCTATTCCTGATCAGTTCAGGGTTGATATATTTAAAAAGGAATTTGAAGAAAAATGGGGCGAAGGGAAAGATCTGATGCCTCACCTGCTTACTGTTATCCTGCCCAACGACCACGGCGCTGACGAACGTCCGGAAGCCGGTTATCCTTTCCGCGAAAGCTATATGGCTGATAATGACCTGGCAGTCGGAAGAATTATTGAATATTTATCGCATACTCCCTACTGGAAGAATATGATGATTGTAATTACCGAAGATGACGCCCAGGGCGGGGTTGACCATGTTGATGCTCACCGCAGTGTGCTGATGGTTATTTCACCATATGTAAAAAGAAATTATGTAAGCCATGTTCATTATAGTTTTGGAAGTATTTTTAAAACGTTCTGGAACGTATTGGGAATTCCTTACCTGAACCAATATGACGCAGGTGCAACCGATTTCGGTGATATGTTTACCGATAAACCTGATTTCACACCTTATTCGGCACTTTCTGCTGATCCCCGTTTTTTCGATCCACAGAAAGCATTAGACCCTTTTGATGAAAAATTTGACTGGCAACAACTTAAATCAGGACCGGCTATCGACAATCCCGAAGACATGAAACGCGAAAGTAAAGAACAGGAAAACTGGAGGCGAGACGAACAGAAAAAGTAAAATTCGCGGAATAGCCTCATTGCACATCTATCAGTATAAATAACAGCTACTTACCAGCTATTAACCCAATACAGGTTAATTCATCACTTGGCAAGCAAAGCAACTGCTATGTCTTTACCAGAATGAAAAAACAGTTTAAATTTTGATCTTTTGTAATAGAAAAACGTGAAAAAGCAATTCATATTAAAAGGTAATCCTGCAAGCGGCAATCATTCCGTTACATTATGGTTGCGCAGGCAAAACCCAATTATACTAACAGTGTATATCAGCATATTAGCTTTTCTAACTTATGCCTGTATGTATGGTTTAAGAAAGCCATTTACAGTGGCTTCATTTGAAGGAATTACCTTAGGAGGAATGGATTATAAAGCTCTTTTAATTATAGCTCAGGTTATCGGATATGCACTTTCTAAATTTATCGGAATCAAGGTTATTTCGGAAATGGGACGTTCGTCGCGAGCCATTTCCATTATTGTACTTACCGGAATAGCCGAAACTGCTTTAATCCTTTTCAGCATTGTACCGGATCCTTACAACATTATACTGCTGTTTTTTAATGGTTTGCCGCTTGGTATGATCTGGGGACTCGTTTTTGCTTACCTCGAAGGCCGCAGAACAACCGAAATACTTGGTACCGTGCTGAGTATAAGTTTTATTGTATCATCAGGATTTGTAAAAAGTATAGGCAACCTGCTTATGAAAAACCTGAGCCTTACCGATTTCCAGATGCCCTGGGTTACCGGCATGGTTTTTTTTATTCCGCTGGCAATATTTGTTTGGTTTCTCGATAAAACGCCTGAACCCACTCTTGAGGATGAAGCATTACGCACCAAAAGAGTTCCAATGAATAAACTGCAAAGAAAAAGAGTTTTCAGGGAATTTGCCCCAGGGCTGATACTGCTAACCGCAGCTTATATGCTGTTAACCATTTACAGAGATTTACGCGACAATTTTGCAGCCGAAATATGGTCGTCGATCGGAATAAGCGGCAACTCAATGATATTTACCTGGTCGGAACTGCCTATTGCACTCAGTGTCTTTATTGTTATGGGATCGCTGATGTTGGTTGGTGATAACAGAAAAGCGTTCCGTTTGAATAACTTCATTATACTTTCAGGATTTTTACTAATCGGCTTGAGTACAGTTGCTTTAAATGCCGGATTAATTAATCCGGTTACCTGGATGATAGTATTGGGACTGGGAACGTACCTCGGATATTTGCCTTTTAACTGTTTCCTGTTCGACAGGCTGATAGCCGCTTTCGGCTCCGCCGCGAATGCCGGGTTCTTCATATATATAGCCGACTCCTTCGGCTACCTTGGAAGCGTAGGAGCTTTACTTTATAAAAACTTCAGCCACAAAGAACTGAGTTGGTTCAATTTCCTTACTACAACTTCATACAGCCTGTCAATTACAGGAAGCTTGCTGATAATCATTTCATTATTGTATTTCAGATTCAAGATTCAGGGTAATGCAAAGACTTTAACACCCATAAAAGAATCAAAGCTTCAATCCATAACTACTTAAATTGCAAAACAATGATCATTTCAAATTTCAGTAAAATAAGAGACAAATTACTTTTCACACCGGGTCCACTTACTACCGCGAAGAGTGTGAAAGAAGCAGGCTTAACCGACCTTGGGTCGCGCGATACAAAATTCATAGCGCATGTACAGTATATCAGGCAAAAACTACTTGAGCTTGCCCACGTAGAATCACCTGATTATGAATCAGTTATTATTCAAGGAAGTGGCACTTTTGGAATTGAAGCCACTATTTCGTCGGCCATACCCCTAAACGGAATGCTGCTAAATATTATCAACGGAGCTTACGGGCGACGTATCAGCCAGATTGCCCGGATTCATTCAATTCCACTTTTGGAACTGATATATGAAGAAAATGAAACTCCGGATATGCTGGAAATTGAATCCACGCTGATGAAAAACCCACTCATTACACATGTAGCTGTTATCCATGGCGAAACTACTACAGGGCTACTGAATCCAATTGCGGAAATAGGATATATTGTAAGTAGTTACGGCAAAGCATTTATTGTTGATGCCATGAGTACTTTCGGTGCTTATGATATTAACATGAAAGCACTCAATATCAACTACCTGATTTCATCTTCCAATAAATGTATCGAAGGTATTCCTGGTTTTAGCTTTGTGCTTGCCCAGCATACCGAGCTCGAAAAATGCAAATTCCAGGCACGATCTTTAAGTCTCGATCTTTACGATCAGTGGAAAGGATTAAATACCAACGGGCAATTCCGTTTTACTCCGCCTGTGCAGGCTTTGCTGGCATTTGGCGAAGCACTGAATGAACTTGATAAAGAAGGTGGTGTGCATGGCCGGGCCGAACGGTACTCGGTAAACAATGCTTTACTCACCGGCGAAATGAAAGAACTGGGATTTGAACTTTATCTTCCTGCTCATATGCGGAGTTATATCATTACTTCATTCCTTTACCCTTCGCACCCTGCTTTCTCATTCGAGACCTTTTATTCAAAACTGAACGAACAAGGATTTGTCATTTATCCGGGCAAACTAAGTAAAGTGGATTGTTTCAGAATCGGAAATATCGGCCAATTATATCCTGCTGATATTCAGAATCTTGTTGATGCAATTGAATCTGTGATGCACGAAATGAATGTAATACTAACCGAAATCTAACAATCAATAAAAATGAACGAACTATATCGAAAAAATTATGCCGGCAAACTAAAAGGGGTCATTTTCGACTGGGCAGGCACAACCGTTGATTTCGGATGCTTTGCGCCAACAGGTGTGTTTATAGAAGTATTCAGGCAAAAAGGCATTGAAATTACAATAGCCGAAGCACGCGGCCCGATGGGAATGCACAAACGCGACCATATACTGGCAATAACTCAAAATCCGCGGATAGCAGCCTTGTGGAAAGCTGAATACAACCGCAACTGCATACAAAATGATATTGAAGAGATGTTTACTAATTTCATTCCTCTTCAAATGGCTGTTATTGAGCAGCATTCAGCAATAATCCCTGAGCTTCCCGAAGCAATAGAATTACTCCGTACACTGGATATGAAAATTGGCTCAACTACTGGCTATAATAACGAGATGATGGAAATAGTAACGGCAGCGGCTGCAAAGCAAGGCTATGTAGCCGATTCAGTAGTTTGTGCCACCGATGTTCCTGCCGGCAGACCGACCCCGTGGATGGCTTTTAAAAATGCAGAAAATCTTAACATATTCCCCATGCAGGCGTTGGTAAAAATAGGTGATACTATCTCCGATATCGAAGAAGGAATAAATGCCGGCATGTGGAGTGTAGGTGTTATAGATTCGAGTAACGAGATGGGACTAACTTTAAATGAAATAAATATGTTAGGCAAAGCAACACTTGAAAAAAGAAGAAAAAAGGTACGTGAGGACTACCTCGAAGCCGGAGCTGATTATGTAATTGACAGTCTGGCCGAACTGAAAGCGCTGATTGAAAAAATCAATCTGAGACTTGCTTGTGGCGAAAGGCCTTAAAGGCAGAAATAGTTAGGCGTTAAAAAAGCAACTTCAGAAACAATGGTTGCTTTTTTTATCTGGCAATATGTCTTTTCTCAAATTGATACCTTCACGGATAACAGCGCCGACCTCCCATACCCATTGACCCCTGAACCATGATACCTGTAATCCTTATTAAACAAATTCTGAAACCGTAAATCAATTTCTGCAAATCGCCATACATAAGCTGTATTGATGTTAAAAATATTCCATCCGGGAGTGCCTCCTTCAGGTATCCGGTTATCATCCTTATCGCCCCGGGCTAGGCGGTTCTGTTTTGCAGCAGCCAGCCACTCAATGTTGCACCACCAACCCGAATGCCTGTATTCAACAGCTACACGACCGAAAAGTGGTGGAATCCGCCTCGCCGGTTCATTTTTGGTCAGGTTTTGGCCATATGTGTAGGTGAGGCTACCGGAAAACAACCATTTGGTTTTAAAAGTATAATCCCACGAAGTTTCAACACCCTGAATAAAAGCCCGCTCAACATTTTCTTTCTGATACACAGGATAACCCTCAACACTGTCGCCTTCAAACCTTTCACGAATAATAAGATTAAATAATTCGTTGCGATAGACATAAAACTCACCTCTCAGATTATTCCCCTGAAATTTATACCCGACCTGGTATTGAAAGGATTTCTCAGGTTTGAGGTTATAATTTGGAGTTTCGTACCTGAAATCAACTATACCAAGCGTTCCAAGGTCGTCAATATTTGGAGCCCTGAAACCGGTATTAGCTGAAATAAAAACATTGGAGGTAGTGGTAAGTTTCCGCATGACAGAAGCATTACCAACCAGTGCCGATGGCGCAAGCGTAATTTCACCCAAAGTTTCGTCCTCCACTTCAATTATAAAAGCATTAAACCTGGCTCCTGTACTTAAAATCCATTTTGGCAAATCGAAAGTATGTAAGGTAAAAACAGCCATGCTCGTTGTGGTTGAAGCATCGGGATACAATCCACGTTTCGGAACTGTAGCATTACCCGATAAATCTGTATCTGTTCGGGCACTGTTAACCAGGTCGTTGTATATTTCGATACCGCTCACTGCTGACCAGCTTTCACCACTTTGAGTAAATGCATCAGATAAAAAAGAAAACGTATGCACTTTATCAGTCTCAAAGCGGAGGATATTGGATCCGTTTTTCCGGCTTTCCCTCCCCTCTTCCGTATGTTGCAAGGATGCTGTAAGTGTAAGTGATTTCAAAATTCCTGCATCCGTTTTCTGATTTAACTTGAGGTAAGCCAGCCTTCGGTTTTGAGGCTGCATCCTGTTTATTGCATAGTTTTCGAGTTCAACTTTATGATAAACATTCACATCTTCCTGGTGTACACTTTGATAAACCATAGTTAAGACCGATGCATTTGAAAGTTTAATTTTCCCTTTCAGGTCGAAATTCAATTCGGCGTAACTGCTAGGCGATTGCACACTGGTAGTATCGCCACCAATCAAATCACCGAAATTCCGCCAGCTTAAACCACCCATGAAAGCAGCTTTCTGACTTCCATAATTTACATCAGCACGAACAGTTTGCTCCATACCGTGCGTAGCAAAACGCGTAAGCAGATTACTTCCCCAGGATTGTTTTCCGGTAAATGCAACATCTTTGCTAAAAGCCTGTATTGTACCGCCCAAAGCATCAGAACCATACTGAACAGAACCACTTCCACGAAGTACTTCAATGCTTTCGAGACTAAAAACATCAAGCGTATTAAAATACTGATTTGGACCGTAACGATACGTTGAATTATTCAGCCTGATGCCGTCAAGCATCTGTAAGGTTTGATTGCCGGTTAATCCACGCACAAACGGAGAACCTCCGCCGTGATTGGTTTTCTGAACAAATACTCCCGGAGTAATAACAAGTGCCTCGGGTGCCGACCGAAGCTGGTTTTGCCCGATGGCTTTGCTTTTAAGTACTCCTATGGCTTCGGAAGTGTTAAAGCGAAGTGTCGAAAAACGGTTGGCGGTAATCACAACCTCCGTTAACGAATGATTAATGATTGAATCATGAGTAGAAAATGGTTCTGCATTTTGGGAAATTCCGTATCCTGGAGCCGCGAATAATAGCACTACAGCTAACAATTGTTCAGGAGTAAATATCTTTTTCATCCAGCAAAAATATGAATTGAAAATTAACAGGGTGTTAATAAAGTTTCACATTTAAAGAAGCAGACCTTTCTTTTGCATCTGCTGCTGTAACAGCATTATGGGTATTAACCCGAAAAACTAATTTAGATCTATAGTGCTGAAGTTATGCTTTCTTAAAAATTGATATTCAATAAATTATATCATACACATGCTAAACATTATATGTGTTTTCGCGTTCTACATTTCAATATTTACTAAAAGCCTAAAAACCATGAAAAGATTATTTACACTGGCACTGATTATATTTATGACCGTGCGGATAAATGCACAGGAAAAACCGGAACAATTGTATTTATTGTTCGAATTTATGCAGGTTAATGATGAGCAGGAATCTGACTATTGGCAGGTAGAAGAATTCTGGTCGGGTATTCACAAACAACGGGTTGCCGATAAAACCATTCTTGGCTGGGATATGTGGTCACTCACTCCCGCAGGAGAAGAACAAGGCCCGCAGTATATGACAGTTACTCTGTTTGCAAGCTTAAAAGATATGTTACAGGCAGCTGCTTCGTGGGATGTTGGTAACTATGTAAAGAAAGCATATCCCGATATGAAAGAAAAAGGACTCAACGCTATGTTCGACAAAACAGCGAAGTCGCGCGATATCGCACATCAGGTTTATTTAAAACAAACCGATAATACAAAAGATGCGTTTGAAATGAAAATCGGTACAGTTGCAACTATTGATATTATGAAACAACTGGATGAGGGATACGAAAAAGCGGAATCCGGAATTTTTAAACCCTGGCACCAGGAAATGGTAACTAAAGGTAAAAAAGGAAGCTGGAAATTTTTTCGGGTTATTTTACCTGCCGGAAGCGAATCGTACGGCACACATTTAACCGTAAGCATGTATAAAGATGCAGCACAACTAGCCGCATTTATGGAAAATACGGATGGCGGCGAAATGGACTTAATGACAGAACTGGCTGTTAAAGAGGGATTTAAAACCCGCGAATGGAAAGAAGTGAAGATTGCTACTCTTCAAAAAATGGTGAGGTAAGCATAAACAAGCTTATATATTGTAAGTTTTTATAAAGTAAAAATCCTGAGTTCCATAACTCAGGATTTTTTTTAAAATCATTTTCCAATCGAAAAATCAATGAACTGAATAAATTACAATCCTATTAAAATAATATTGTTATTCTATTTCACCGGCTAATTGAGCTGCAACTCTAATTTTCTCTGTCATGATTAAACTATAAACTAATTCCATAAAATCATTAGGGAATTCGAGATCAACCAGCACTTCATGAAAAGCCGCTAACCTCGATTTATTCTCCCCAAGCAAAGCAACAAATACTGCGTAAACCAGGTATTGTTGCATCTCAAAATCATGAATTGATTCCCTGCCGGGGAAAATATCGTGTAGAGGTACAATTTCCGAAACGTTGGTTTGATCCAGATTTTTAAGAAAACTATGAATTAAAGATGCAAGCTTAATCAGGGGATAATCTGGAAACTGTTCTTGGAAATAACTGAGTTTTTTCGCAAACACGTCTTCCGCTTTATCTTGTTCAAAATGCAATTCGAGGAACGCGAGAAAAGGCACATCAGCATAATCTTTCTTCAGCTCACCAACTATTTTCTTTCCCTTATTAAACTTTTTCTCCGACAACTTTAAAATTGGTCTCAACTTGCTTTTAAGTTCATCTGAATAGCGGGTTTCGGGAATTGTAATTCCCAGCATTTCGTCGGGAAATTCGTTTGTCAAAAGCTCAATATCCAAATCGTCGATAAATTCTTCATAATAATTATCACACATAGTTTGCAAAAATAGATTTTTTTTAAAAAATATGGCCCTGCTGGGTTTTAGTAAAAAGAAACTTAGAATGTGTAGCATTCATGAGTCAAATTCAGACAAATATCGTCTGTTTACATTTTCTCTGGCTTTCAATTCGCTTTTATCATTTCACTAAACCAAAACCCCGAATCCTTTATGATCCGCTTCTGGCTCATAAAATCAACGTAAACCAGCCCAAACCGGGGCCTGTAGCCTTCGGCCCATTCGAAATTATCGGTAAAGCTCCAAACGAAATAACCGCTTACGTTTACACCTTGATTTTTGGCCCGTAAAACCTGGCTCATGTATTGTTTAAGAAATTCAATCCGTTTTGAATCGTGAATTCGGCCGTTAACCGGCAAATCAGGAAATGCAGCGCCATTCTCTGTTACAATTATTTCTTTGAAGTTTTTGTATTTGCTGAATTTAAGCAGCATTTCGTAAATGGATTCAGGATAAACTTCCCATTTCATCTCTGTAATGTCCACTTTCCGTTTATCGGCTTTGATTACTTTAGCCCAAATTAAAGGTGTAAACCGCGAAAATGCAATTACTTCCCGAGTGTAATTCTGAACACCGATAAAATCCATATCAAATGCAAGCTTGCTTTCGTCGCCATCTTTGATATAGGGCTCCAGTCTTTGTAATAATTGCAGATCATTAACAGGATAACCAAGTCCGGCCAAGGGTTCGACAAACATCCTGTTCAGTAGCGCATCTATACGTTTTGCGGCTGTTTCATCCTGATTTGAGCTTCCATAAGGATGAATTGATGAACATGAAAATGTAGTTCCTACATTCGCATCCTTTAACATGGACCGCACAATCCTTCCACCTTCCGACTGGCACATGGCAGCATGATGAATGGCCGCAAGAAAACTATTGAGTCCTTTTCGACCCGGAGCATGATTGCCTAAAAAATAACCGGCACCGGTAAAAACCATTGGTTCGTTAAGTATCATCCAATGTTTCACCCTGTCGCCAAAATACTTTGTACAAAGTTCAACGTAACTGCCAAACCATTTTATGATTTCACGGTTGGTCCAGCCTCCTTTTTTCTCAAGCTCATAAGGTAAATCCCAATGATATAGTGTTATCCATGGCTCAATGCCCATTTCAAGGCAAAAATCAATAACACGGTTATAAAATTCGATTCCTTCCGGATTTATATTGCCAGTCCCATTCGGAATAATGCGGCTCCACGACAATGAAAATCTGAAATTCGGAATTCCCATGCTGGCCATAAGCAATATATCGTGCGTATAACGACGATAAAAATCGCAGGCAATATCACCGTTTTGTCCTTCGAAAATTTTACCTTTTGTATTTGAAAAAACATCCCATATTGATTTGCCTTTCCCAAACGAACTGCTAGCACCTTCTACCTGGTAGGCCGCAGTGGATACCCCCCACTTAAATTCAGGGCCAAACTCACTCTTCACAAATTCCATTTAACAATACTTACAACTGTGCTACAACTTTTTTCAGAACTAGGTTCCTGAACTTCTTAACACTATACATTTCCACTTCTGTATGTTGCCCAGCAGGTTCAGCATCAGCGTGAAGAGCAATTATATGGTTAATAATTTCTTTGGTAACATCGGGATAATCTACTTCAATAACGGTACCTTTTTCAATCCATGCCTCAATTTTACTACTATTTTCTGGTTTAAGGCTTTTGAGTACCGGCACACCCATATTTTTCAGCGCAGCGGCATTACATTGTTGCTCATACTGGCCTTTCATAGGAATTACCATAAGTTTCTTCTTCATAAAAAGAGCCTCGGCCGGAGTTTCGAAACCGGCACCGCAAAGCACACCTTCACACGAGGCCATACTTGCGATAAAAGCTTCGTTGTCAATCGGTTGTATAGTTACATTTTTCTCCCCCATCATCTTTTTGCTGTGTTTCGAAAACACCTGCCATTGAATGCCAGGGATCAGTTTCAACACTTTTAACACCCTTTTATCATCGTACGCAGGAAGGTAAACCGTGTAATGATTTAGATTTTTAACAATCTGTTTACGTATCTGCGAACGGATAACCGGAGTAAAAATATTGTC
The DNA here is from genome assembly GCA_038249705.1 of Bacteroidales bacterium. Classification (GTDB taxonomy): domain Bacteria; phylum Bacteroidota; class Bacteroidia; order Bacteroidales; family UBA4417; genus UBA4417. The sequence continues at coordinate 21,972 of JBBSDC010000022.1, forward strand.
GTTGTAAGCAGCGAAATGAAAACCGTATTTCGCATCGGAAGGTGCATAATTTTTCAGGATCGCTTTCCCTAAAATATCGATTTCCTTAGGTTGCGGAGCCTTTTTATTTAAAACTGCAGCCTGATGACTTACCGAAATACATTTTACATTTTTAAGTCGGGATGCCCAAGCTGAAACAGGTTCGAAATCATTGATAACCAAATCATAATCCTGAACAGGAAGGCCGTTGATTTCGGAAAGCAGGGGTTTAATATGATTTTTTTTATAGGTTGCTACCAGATCAATGCCGCCATTAGAACCGAAAATAAATCCAAGTCCCTTAAAACGATATTTTACTTCATACGGCAATTCAACGTCAGCCTGTGTACCACTGATCAGCAGATCGACTTCATGATTTTCCTTCAGTACGGGAATAATATCCCTGGCCCGGCTCAAATGCCCGTTGCCTGTGCCTTGTATTGCGTATAAAATTTTCATTGGCGCATCATATTGAATTCGTGTAACATATTATCGAAAAGCTGATCGTTGCTCAATTCAACGGCTTCCTCTAATGTTTCTTTAATCATTTCGGCTTTGTCAATTTCGCTGAATCTGAAAATTGACCACTGACCGTCAACAAATTCGAGAGCGCTCAGGTTTTCGACCCAGTCGCCTGAGTTAAGATATGTGATACTACCCTCCGAATTGCTGATTTCTCTTATTTCAGGATGATGGATATGGCCACAGATAACAAAATCAAAATGATTGCTGATGCCGATATCAGCAGTTGTTTGTTCAAAATTATTAATAAACGAAACCGCTGATTTTACACTTTCCTTTATCTTTTTCGACAAGGACAGCTTTCCCTTTTTAAACACTTTTTCGGAAATAAAGTTAAAAAAGCGGTTGATAAGTATTAGCATATCATACCCAACTGAGCCCAGCTTCGCCAACCATTTCGAGTGCTGCATGGTTACATCAAAAACATCGCCATGAAATATCCAGGCCCGTTTTTCGTGAGGAAGATTGAGAACTACTTTATTTGCAATTTGAAGCGAACCCATTTTCAGGCTTTCGAACCTCCGCAACATTTCGTCGTGGTTGCCGGTAACATAGTAGGTTTTAACACCTTTCCCCATCCAGGTTATCAAATGTTTAATCACTTTCATATGGCTATTAGGCCAATAAGTTTTACTGAATTGCCAGATATCAACAATATCGCCATTCAGCACTACAATTTTAGGTTTTATACTCTTCAGATAGTGCAGGAGTTCCTTAGCATGGCAACCATATGTACCAAGGTGTATGTCAGAGACTACAAGTATATCAATCCGTCGTTTTGGTTTCTTCATAAGTGAGTTAGTGCTTCACTGATGGATAAAAATCCATAAAAAGCGAGATTAAAACTCTTGATAAAATATTGATAACTCTATTATTTAAGAACCTAAGCCTGTGAAATTCAAGAGTATGGAAATGGAAACCATTGATTTCATCAGAGAATTTATCCTTGGAGTGGAGACTATTTCTTTTTGTTTTCATTGTAATAAGTTTCCCAAATGTATTCCTATAATGTAAAGGGAATATAAACGTAACATTATCAATATATTAAGTAAAAAAAAGACTGTCGGCTACGCGACAGTCTTACCAATAAACCCAATCAATCAAAACTTACAAATCTCATTACCGACAGTTACTTTACAAGGGAGAAAAAGCAAACCGGCTTATATGGTGAGCAAAAAAAAGTAATTGTTTAGTTTGGACTATAATTTCTTTCGCTGGTCAGTTTCCCGCCTTCGTCCCAAATACGCCAGTTACCGGTTTTTTCGCCATTGCTGTAAAACATTTCGTAACGGAGCTTACCGTTTTCGTCCCACACACGCCATATTCCATCTTTTTTATTGTGGCGGTAATACGCCTCTGACAATTTCATTCCTTTATCGTCAAACGTGAACCAAATGCCATGCTTCTGGCCTTCAAGGTAAGACCGTTTTTCCTGCATTTTGCCATTCTCAAAATAAATTTCTGTATTTCCGTCTTCTAAACCATTCCGGATTTCCTGAACTACTTTCATGTTTTTATTGGGCCAGCTTTCAATAAATGTGCCGGAATAAAGCATTCCGTTTTTATAATAAAAGCCTTCGCTGTATTCGAGTGCCTGGCTGAAAGCGCTGGCAGAAATCATCAATAAGAATGCAATCAAATGTATCTTTTTCATATTCAACTCTTAAAGTTTCAAGTTCATTTTCATTAATTTTAAGCCTTTGATTTAACGTATTAAAGATAAAAAATTATTGGTTAAAATTAACGGTTACTCCCAATGTAATTATACTTCCGGGATTATATTCAAGTGTTGACTGCTCTCGCTTAAGCGTTTCGCCAGATAAGTTTTTATACTCAACAAACTGTTTTTCAACTATTTTCTGATTCAAAATATCCTGTATACCTCCTTTAATCTGAACATGCTCACCAATATTTTTTGTAATCATAAGATCGAAAACATTGCGGGGCATTTCGTACACATCAGGATTGTCGAGTCCAACCACAACAAGCCTTTTACCTATTACGTTATACAAAAGGCTCACCATAAGACCATGATCATTATCCTGATAATACAAACCAAGGTTAACAATGTATGGCGACTGACCCTGCATTGGACGCACGGCCTCGGAAGCGAAGAATTGGGATGTATCAATTTTTATTTCACTTTTAATTACCGAAGCATTGGCAACAAGCATAAAGTTTTTAAAGTACCTCAGGAAATTGTCCTTCTCCCCAAGGCTTTCGAGTGATTTACGAATCTCCACTTCAACGCCATAGTTTTGAGCGCCAAGTGCATTTTGAAATGTATAATCCTTACCGCTGCCTGAGTTAATTTCGATGGTTTCGATAGGTTTTTTAAAATCCTTGTAAAACACGCCAAATACAAATGTCTCGCTTGGAGTAGGATAGTATTCGAACCTGAAATCGTAATTGTTGATAAACGCATTTTCAAGGTTCGGATTACCACGTACCAGCTTCTTCATTTCGAAATCGTAAAAAGCGAAAGGCGCAATTTCCCTGAATTCGGGGCGATTGATAGTAAGCCCATATGATAAACGCAGCAACGATTTGGTATTAAAATTATAACTCAGGTTAGCCGAAGGGAAGTAATTGGTTTCATCAATATCTATATTAACTTCTTCGCTTGCATTGTCGCTCGAAAAACTGTGCATCTGCTGGCGGTTTTTCTCCATCCTTACTCCTGTATATAAATCGATTTTCGATGTAAACGGTAGTTTAAACGCCAGGTAAGCGGCAATTAAATCATTCGATGCGGTATAGGAATCGCTTTTATTAGTTGTTTCGTCAATTTTGATACCGGTAGTAGAATTGATATTTGAATCAGCAAAAATTACATCCACAGGTTCGTAAGGCAATCCCCAGTTGAATTTCGAGAAGTTTGCAATAGCGTAACCAATATTGCGGGAAGCGAAATTACGATCCTTTTTTTCGAGATACATACCGGCTTTCAGTTGTGGTTTAAAACTGCCTAAGGTGAATGTATTGGAGAAATTGAAATTACCGTTATAGATATTCTCTTTCAGATGCTGGTAAACCCTACCCGAAAGCTCGGGAGTAGCTGCAAACGAAAAATTTACGCCATACTGCCCGTAATACTGATTATCAGGATCTTCGACCAACGAAGACGAAAGGCGTTTTAAATCAGGCTGATCGCGGTCAGCATACGAATATCCAAGTGTCCAGTCGAAATGCGTTTGTTCTTTCCTGAAATTATGATCACCGGCAAGCTGTCCCGAATAGGTATTCCGGCTGTTGTAGCTGAGCTCATTCGCACGAATAGTCAATCCGCCGTAATTATCGCGTCCGCTGCGGTCAATTACCTGTGTATAACCATGGTGATTGTATAAATTCCGGAATTCAATTTTTTGGTTGTTACCAAAAATAAACAACCAATTGCTTAATACCCCCATTTTAGCTGTTGCCTTGTTGCGGATATCATTAAAATAATAATTGGTGTCCGAAACATCTTTTACGGTATCGTAACGCTGGTAATCGGCGCGGAATATTTCCTCTATATCCTGCGAATAACTGTATGTAAAACTATTTATTGTACCTACCGATACTTTATCGATTAGAAACCTCCTGGTTAATCCTAACTGAAAACGCTGATCAGGAATAGCTTTACTTAACTCCGGGGTCCAGACTTTATTAAGTTCCCGGCCAAAGCGTTTAATCTCATCTTTTTCAGTAACATCTTTCACATTCGATGGAAAGTCATCGGGCAAATCCCTGCTGCCGTCGTCGAATCCTAACCATTCGTATTTGCTCATGCGGTAGTTGCTGAAATCGTTAAATGTAGCTCCCGGCCGCAAGGATGTTGAATAACTTACTGACAGGCTGTTTTTGTCAGCATTGTTTTTGGTAAATATTTTAATGGCTGCTCCCGAGAAATCCGCAGGCAAGTCGGGTGCCGGACTTTTAAACACCATAATATTTTCGAGCATCGAACTTGGAATAACATCGAAGGAAAAAGCCCTTACATCCGACTCCGAACTGGGTGTTGATGCATTGTTAAGCCAAACGGTATTGTAACGCTGGCTTAGTCCGCGAACCATAACAAACCTATCGTCCATTATAGTAATACCCGGAACACGGCGTATAACTTCCGAAGCATCGCGGTCCTGCGAACGATTGATCTGCTGACTCGAAATACCGCTTACTACAAGGCTGCTCATTTTCATTGATGAAAGCATCGAAATTTCAGTACCGGTTCGCCGGTTAGCTGAAATAACAACTCCTTCGAGAGCCACACTGTTGCCTTCAAGGTCAATGTTAACTTCAATAATCACATCTTTTTCCACTTTTACCTTTTCAATAATCTGAGTTTTGTATGATATGTACGAAACTACCAGGTTATAGTTGCCGGGGGCGAGTGATGTAATAAGGAAATTACCATCGAGGTCGGTGGTTGATCCTGTAGTGGTACCTTGTATTAAGACTGTTGCGCCGACAAGGGTTTCTTTAGTCGCTTTATCGGAAACAACTCCTTTAATTCCTGTTTGGGCTATTGAAGTTGCAGCTACCAAAAGCAATAAGGTTGTTAAATAATTATTTCTCATTCAATCTGATATTAAGTACTTGTTAACAGTTGCAAAATTCCGCACTTAGTATTAATTAAATGTTAACTTACTATTATGATTGAGAAACCAGTAAAAATAGCCTATAGTGGCCGAAACTATTGAAAATACTGTAAAATCAGGTGTTTTCGAACGATAACAATTTGATTCAATATCCTTAATATTAGCTTAACACTGAAATGGGATGAGCAAACTAATTTTGCATCAAATCAAATTCCAAAAAGATGAAAAAATTATTACTCGTAAATTTTATGCTGATTTGCCTGGCAGTGGCCGGAATCAGTCAGAACACAATCGACGATCCATTCTTCGATAAGGTTTCATTTCGTGGCGCTTTCGGAAGCAGCAACAACTGGACAACAGGCTGGGCCAACTGGGATCCTCAAAACACAAATTACGGCGCTCCTACTGTTACTGTTGAAGGAGAATTAACAGCCAGCACAACCTGGACTTCGAATAATGTATACCTTATTAAAGGGTTCTTTTATGTTCGCGATGGCGCAACACTAACCATTCAGCCCGGCACTGTAATCCGTGGAGATCAGAATACCAAAGGCACCTTGCTTATTGAGCGCGGAGCAAAACTTATTGCCAATGGAAACGAAACACAACCAATCGTATTTACTTCAAACATTTCTGCCGGTAGTCGCGCCTATGGCGATTGGGGTGGTGTAGTACTTTGCGGAAAAGCGGCTATTAATGTTCCCGGTGGAACAGCAATTATCGAAGGTGGACCAACCTCAGTTTACGGAGGTGGCACTAATCCTGATGATGCCGACAACAGCGGAAGCCTTAAATTCGTTCGCATCGAGTTCCCGGGTATTCCTTTCGTTCCGGACAAAGAAATCAACGGCCTCACAATGGGAGGAGTTGGAAGCGGAACAACTTTAGACTATATTCAGATTTCCTATAGCGGCGACGATTCCTACGAGTGGTTTGGCGGTAAAGTAAATGCCAAACATCTTATTGCTTACCGCGGATGGGACGATGATTTCGATACCGATTTCGGATACAGAGGAATGATTCAATATGCCGTTTCTCTTCGCGATAAGGACATTGCAGATCCAGGTTCAGGTTCAAACAGTTTTGAATCGGATAACGATGGTGCAGGTTCGACCAACACTCCGGTTACCCAACCTATTTTCAGTAATGTGTCGAGTTTCGGCCCTAAATATACTGCAGGAACATCAATAAATTCAAATTTCAAACGTTCAATGCACCTTCGCCGTAATACCAGAACAACGGTTTACAATTCCGTTTTCGCGGGCTGGCCAATTGGTTTGTTTATTGATGGCACGGCAGCTCAAGGCAATGCTACAGCAGGCGACATGAAAATGCAGCGTACTGTTCTGGCTGGAATGGGCTCATTCTTTGTAAGCTCATTCGAGCGCAGTTTTTTCACCACACCAAGTTTTGGTAACGATACAATGGCTACCAACGATCTGTTGATGTATATTGATCCTTTCAACCTTGGACAGCCTAACTTCTTGCTGCAAAGCGGATCGGAACTTAATTCGGGTTCCATTTGGCCACAAACCGGTATCAACGAAAGAAATAACAATGCTTTTGCAGCCTCGGTATATCCAAACCCGGTTTCAAGCTTTGCAACTATTTCTCTTTCACTTGAAAAATCGCAGGAACTTTCAATAAATGTTTATGATTTAACCGGACACAAAATTGCTGTAATTGAAAAAACACAGTATGTAGCAGGCGAAAACACGATCAGGTACGACGCTTCAGCACTTCCGAAAGGCATGTATTTTATTCAAATAACTGATGGCATAAAAAGTACATCCTTAAAAATGATTGTAAAATAGTTATTAATATAACATCCTTTTGTAAGTATTGCCGCCCCTTTTTCAGGGGCGGCTTTTTTTATGATGCAAGGATTTTGTGTTTCAGGTGCTGGTCATGCTTACACTTATACTTATAATCAGGTGTTAACAATTTGTAAACATTAAAATAACATACCCCTAATATTAAAAAATTAATTTCGCTACCAGTTCGAACTCTAATATAGCTGATAATGAAACTTGATAGCATCTTTAGTTACCTGGTCCCAAAAGACCGTAAATTTTTCCCTCTTTTTCTCAAAGTTGCAGATAATCTGATACTTGCCTCTGAACTATTGATAAAACTAATACAAGAAACTGATAATGGTCAAAGGCTAGTCTATATAAAAGCTATTAAGGAAGCCGAAATAGCTGGTGACGTACTCACCAAAACATTGATGGATGAACTCAACGCAACATTTATCACCCCATTCGAAAGAGAAGATATACATGCTTTGGTAGATAAAATGGATAGTATTGTTGATTTAATTCATAGTGCATCAAAAAGGATTTATATTTATAATGTATCAATATTTCCGAAAGAATTTTTACAAATTGCTACAATGATAAATATGGCTGTAAAGGAAATACATATGGTTTTGCGCAATGTTAAAAATGTAAATGATTTTAAATTATATATTAATTCGTGCAACAAACTCAGTGATATGGAAACTGAGGTTGATGATATATATCAATCATACCTTGCAAATTTGTTCGAGAATGAAATAAATGCGATTGAACTGATCAAAAAACGGGATATACTCACAGCTCTCGAAAAAGCAATAGATAAATGCGATGAAGTAGGTAAAATTTTTTCGACTCTGATCGTAAAAATGGGTTAATTGATCATAGAATTATACCATTGATAATTAAAACGACAATAACAATAACTGGCTAACCTGCTACTAATGAGTTTCACCTTACTGATTGTAATCATTGCACTTGCCTTAATTTTTGATTTTATCAATGGTTTTCATGATGCGGCAAACTCTATTGCTACAGTAGTTTCCACAAAAGTCCTGACTCCCTTACAAGCAGTAGTTTGGGCGGCTTTTTTTAATTTGGTTGCTTTCCTGGTTTTCGAACTTCATATTGTCGACACTATAGCTAAAACAGTTGATACATCGGCCATTAACCTGCATGTTATTCTGGCTGGACTAATATCAGCTATTATCTGGAATTTATTTACCTGGTATTTAGGCATTCCGTCGAGTTCATCGCATACACTGGTTGGCGGTTTTGCCGGAGCTGCAATAGCTTTTGCCGGCTGGGATGTTGTGCATTCGGGAAAAATTTTAAAAATAGCCGCTTTCATATTTCTGGCGCCATTATTCGGAATGATTATTTCTTACCTTTTTTCCATCCTGCTTTTATGGATTTTCAAGAATTTTCGTCCTTCACGACTTAGTAAATGGTTTAAAATAGGACAGTTGATATCATCAGCATTATTCAGCCTTGGACATGGAGGAAACGACGCGCAGAAAGTAATGGGGATTATTTCGGCAGCCTTACTGGTTTATTATAATGGGGTTGACCCATCGCAGATACCTCACTGGGCCAATATAACATTTACTTCGGCAGGAAAAATACATACCATTCCCTTTTGGATTGTAATTGGTTGCCATACAGCCATTGCAGCCGGAACACTTTCGGGTGGCTGGCGGATTATTAAAACCATGGGTGGGAAAATTACAAAACTCACTCCATTCGAAGGTGTAGCTGCCGAAGGAGCTGGTGCAATGCTGTTATTTGGCACTGAAGCTTTTGGAATTCCTGTAAGTACTACCCATACCATAACAGGGGCAATTATGGGTACCGGACTTACAAAACGGATTACTGCGGTGCGCTGGGGTGTAACTATTAACCTGCTTTATGCCTGGATACTTACTATTCCTGTATCGATGATTATTGCCGCACTGGTTTATTACTTCTTTGTTTTTATGGGATGGACAACATAGTTGTTGTTTGCGGGTTAAAACAGAGTTTTCAATTATCACGTTTGCTCTTTATCTATTTCCTTACCTTCCAGTAGGTTATCAACAGTTTAAAAATCTGTAACCAAACAGCTGAGAATTTTAATCACAAACATTCAAATATTCTTCAAACTGCTTAACTTTGTTGAAAATATATTCACCAAAGTGATCAGGAAAAAGATAATCATACTGAAATAGCTTTCAGATTTTGGGCTCTTATTTTCGAAAACACCTGGTAGTATATAATACAGAGTTTGTACATATAAGCAGATTTTCGTGTACAGCTTTTACTTAAAACTTGAGTTCTAAAAAAAACAAGTAACAGGAACAATGGGGGATTTTGAAACTTTAGTAGCAATACTGTCACTTTTAGGCTCACTCACGCTTTTCCTTTTCGGGATGAAGTTAATGAGCGAGAGCCTCCAACTATTCTCCGGCGATCGTCTGAGAAGCATTTTTTCGAGTATTGCATCCAACAAAGTTAAGGCAATTGCCGCAGGATTTTTGGTTACCGGGTTGATACAATCATCGTCAGCAGTAACGGTAATGCTTGTTAGCTTTGTGAATGCCGGGTTATTATCCTTAAGCCAGGCTCTCGGGTTAATGATGGGAGCAAATATCGGCACAACGGTAACTGCCTGGCTCATAACATTTTTTGGTTTCAAATTTGAATTTACTACCATACTTTTACCTGTTCTTGGATTGAGCCTGCCTCTGTTGTTTTTACCTGGTGCCCGCTACCGCGCCGCCGGAGAATTTCTGTTAGGTTTTGCCATTTTGTTCCTTGGGCTTCAGTTTCTGAAAAATTCACTCCCGGGCATTGATGAGAGTTCACCTATTGTTTCGTTTATTACCAGTATTTCAAACCAGGGAACCGGTAAGTACCTTATTTATGCATCTGCCGGCTTATTCATCACATTACTTATTCAGTCGTCGAGCGCTACCATCGCCTTAACTTTCGTGATATGCAACCAGGGTTATATCAGTTACGAAGCGGCTGCGGCCATGATACTGGGCGAAAATCTGGGAACAACAATTACCGCGAATCTGGCAGCAATAGTGGCTAACCGGTCAGCCAAACGACTGGCATTGGGGCATACGCTCTTTAACTTTGTTGGTCTGATCTGGGCATTTGCTTTTTTTGGTTTCCTGGTAAAATTATCATCCGATGCCGCTTTATTTATCACAGGCAGCTCCCCTCTTATAGCAAAAGCACCTATTCCGCTCGGACTATCAATTTTCCACACAGGTTTCAATTTGATTAATACACTTTTACTTTTTGGATTGATTCCTTATTTTAAAAAATTATTAGAAAAGATAATACCGCTGCGAAGCAATGAAAAGAAAAGCTACAGGCTACGCTATTTTAAATCGCGGTTTCTGGCTATGAATGAGATTGATATCCTCCAGGCTCATGAAGAAATCCTAAATTTCGGAAAGCATGCTACAGCCATGTTCAACCTTATTCCTGAATACCTGATGGAAAAAGGCGATGATAAATACGAAAAACTCCGCAAACGAATATACAAATGCGAAGAACAGGCCGACGATATTGACAGGGGAATTACCCATTTCCTTACCCGTATTTCCGAAAATAACCTTTCCGAAGCCAACTCGCGGCGCATCACTGCTATGTTTAAAATAACGGATGATATTGAGAGCATTGCCGATCAGTGTTTTCAGATGGAACGTGTAATCCAACGGAAGAATGAAGCAAAAGCATGGTTCTCGCAGGAAATGAGAGATGAACTGTTTTCACTTTTCAGTATGGTGAATGAAGCACTGGCTACTATGAATGAAAACCTTTCTCAGGAATATCGCCCCGGTATTTTAGCCAAAGCATCAGAAAATGAGATAAAGATTAATGAGTTTCGCGACACCTTGCTAAAAAAACATAAATCGCGAATAGAAGCTGGTGAAAATGAATATAAACATGCCGAATTTTATGTTGAACTCATAAAGCATTGCGAATCTCTGGCCGATCACATTATTAATGTTAATCAGGCTATTGCAAGCAATACAAAATAGGCAAAGAATTTAACATTAACTTAACATACGGTGCAGATTGCTTACTTAAGGCTTCCTTAATTTTGCAGCCATATTAAATAAACTGATTTAATGGAAAGTATTTACCTGATTTTTGTTGTCATCTTGTTTATTCTGGCATTTTCGGATCTTATGGTTGGTGTTGCCAACGATGCTGTTAACTTTCTGAATTCAGCGGTGGGATCCAAAGCAGCTTCTTTTAAAACGATACTGGTTGTTGCCAGTATTGGAGTTTTGGTTGGAGCTACCTTCTCAAGCGGTTTGATGGAAATTGCCCGTAAAGGACTCTTTTATCCGTCTCAATTCAGCTACAACGAAGTGTTGATTATTTTTCTGGCGGTTATGATTACGGATGTTATCCTTCTCGACCTGTTTAACACATTCGGGCTACCAACTTCAACCACTGTTTCCATTGTATTCGAACTTCTCGGCGCATCAGTAGCTATTGCTGTTATCAAAATTACAAGCAACGGACAGGATCTTCAGTTACTGGGGCAATACATCAATTCGGCCAAAGCGTTGGCTATTATATCCGGAATTTTGGTTTCGGTAGCTATTGCATTTAGTTTTGGAGCGCTTATCCAATATATCACCCGACTCCTTTTTACCTTCAATCTGAGGTTTAACCTGAAATATTATGCAGCCATATGGGGAGGCATCGCTATTACCGGAATTACTTATTTTATACTTATCAAAGGAGCAAAAGGGGCTTCATTTATCACTAAAGATCATCTCGATTTTATTCAGAATCATACTGCATCCATTGTGGTTGCAAGCCTGGTAGCCTGGACCGTCATCCTGCAGTTGCTAATGCTGCTCTTCAGGGTTAATGTTTTAAAAATCATTGTGCTTACAGGAACATTTGCATTGGCCATGGCTTTTGCCGGAAACGATCTGGTTAACTTTATCGGAGTTCCTCTTGCAGGATTAAAAGCTTATCAGCTTTTTTCAGCCGTTCCGGGTGCCGACCCAAATACCTTCCTGATGACAGGATTGGCTAATGATGTAAAAACAGAAACCTGGATGTTGCTTATTGCCGGAATAGTGATGGCAATCACACTCTGGACATCAAAAAAAGCACGTACAGTAATTGAAACCGAAGTTAGCCTAAGCCGCCAGGGAGAAGGCTCGGAACGTTTTAATTCATCTATTTTATCCCGAAACCTGGTACGGGGAACAATGAACATGGCTATGGCTATTGATCGTCATACACCTGCACGCATCAGCCGATGGCTCGAAAGCCGTTTCAGTCCGCCTGATAATATAACTGTGGAACAAATGCCTGATGGTGCAGCCTTTGATATGCTTAGGGCCAGCGTAAACCTGGTTGTTGCAAGTATGCTTATAGCACTGGGAACTTCATTGAAACTTCCCCTTTCCACTACATACGTAACGTTTATGGTGGCAATGGGAAGTTCACTTTCTGACCGCGCCTGGGGCCGCGAAAGTGCCGTTTACCGTATCACAGGTGTACTTTCGATTATCGGAGGCTGGTTCTTTACCGCATTAGCCGCTTTTATATTTTCCCTTATTATGGCTATAATCCTTTTTTATGGAGGAATAGTAGCAACTATTGGACTGCTTTCGCTGGCCGGATTTCTTATCTACCGTTCACATCGTATTCATTTACGCCGTACCAACGACCGTAAAGCCGAAGACCTTGAAAATGATTTCAGCGTAGAGGTAACCTCAGATTCAATAATCCAGAAGTGTTCGCTTACCATACAACAAGTTCTTGAAAATAGTCTTGTCATTTTTAAAGAAACCATGATGGGTTTGATGGACGAAGACAGGAAAAAACTAAAAATTGCCAAAAGCGGATCCGATTCACTCAATATCAGTACCAAACGGCTCAAACTTCATATCAGCCCAACGCTTGCAAATTTAAAAGATGACTCTGTCGAATCGGGACATTACTATGTGCAGGCTATTGATTACCTGAGGGAAATTAACCATTGCATTTCGTTTATTATAGTTCCGATTTACGAACATGTCGAAAATAATCATAAACCCCTTATTCCTGTTCAGATTGATGAGTTATCGAGGCTCAACGGAGAAATTTCTATTCTTTACAGTGATGTGATGCGGATGCTTAAATTAAAGAACTTTGAGGATTTTGACATCATCGCCGAAAGGCAGCAGAATATACAGCGTATTATTGATGAAACGCGTAAGAAACAGATCAAACGTATTAAAGGCTCCGAAACCGGCACCCGTAATAGTATCCTGTATCTGAACATACTGTCAGAAGTTAAAAATCTCTCTCTTAATGTAGTTAGTTTGCTCAAAGCCAGCAGAGACTTTGAAGTTACTGCCCGTAAAATTGATAATAAACCAAAAATGTAAAACACTAAATTTCAGATACAATTCTATAGACAATACCATCAACTGCCGGATAATTATTTTCCGGCAGTTGTCGTTTAAAGCATTTTGTAATGTATAATTAGGGTCTGCTGAAAAACTCCAAAGGAGTTTAATTTTAATAACCTCCGGTGCAACTTGTCGATCATCAGATCAACCCCGAAGTGGGTTGAAAAGTCTTATTATGCTGATATTGAACCCCTTAATGGTTCTGGCTTTTGTGTTTTTTATTGTCCACCACTTTCACTGGTGGTTAATAAAATTAAAATCCCTTCAGAATTTCAAATTCTAATTCAGCAACTACGCAAAGGATTTGACAAAGTAGTAAAAAGCTTTCACCTGATTCCATAAATAAATTGTTATATAGTTGTATGCCGCACATATTGTGTTTTTCAGCAGACCTAATTAAATCTCATAAAATCATTCAATTAATTAGTATCCCGATATGAAATTCGTAATAGTCCAAAAAGGGTTAAACTACTTTCTGATCGGTATGTATCTCTGTTGGTATTAGTTGTGGTCAACAGCTTTCTAACTACAACTCTTCATAAAAAGACTAAATTTACCGTTAATTTTGTGAACCTTATAGTTTTGGCGATTTTGTGGTAATTTTCAATAATGCTGCCCAGGCTCAATGGTTTGCTAATCTTAATAATATTTCAGGCGAAACACTGATGTTACATGCAAGTTCTATCATATCATTTCAGTGTTAAAACACTCCTATAACCAATAATCAATAAATCCTTACTAAAAACAGGGTCTTTTTAGTAATATTTATTTAACATTGGAATAATCAGCAAGTAATATCATGTGACTTACTTTACAATTATTTAACAATTAATGTAAATTTGCCAGTATGAAGTCAGCAACGCTCTACCTGATAATAACCCTGTTAGCTGTAAATCAGCTATTTGCACAAAAAATAAGAATTAAAGGCAGTGATACGGTATTTCCGCTCACTCAAATGTTAGCCGAGGAATTCATGAAACGCAATATTGATGCTTCGATATTGGTAAACGGTGGTGGTTCAGGTATTGGAATTGCAGCACTGCTTGCAGGAGAAACGGATATCACCCAATCAGCTAGAGAAATATCAGCCGATGAGAAACTTCACCTGAAAAAAGCCGGTATATCCGTTACCGAAACGACGATTGCTTATGATGCCCTTGCCGTTATTGTTAATCCTGGCAATAAGGTTAACCATCTTACTGTGCAGCAACTCGAAGCTATTTTCACCGGTACAATCACTAACTGGAAAGATGTTGGGGGAACAAACCTGGAAATTGTTTTGTATATACGCGAAAGCAGTTCAGGTACTTATGAGTTCTTTAAAGAGCACGTACTTAACGGGAAAAACTATTCTTCTGCAGCTTTGCATATGCCTGCAACAGGTGCTATTGCACAGAGTGTGAGCCAGATTGAAGGCTCAATTGGGTATGTTGGATTAGCTTATATAGACAGGACATTAAAACCTTTGGAAATTTCGGGTGATAAAGGCAATACTTTTATAGCTCCTTCGGTAGAATCGGTTAAAACAAACTCTTATCCCATTTCCCGGCCACTGTACTATATGTTCCCTGAAAACCTGAAAGATGCAATAAGCCCGTTTATCGGTTTTGTACTTTCACATACCGGACAACAAATTGTGCTTAAAGCAGGATATGTTCCGGTAAAATAATCCATAACTACATCAAAAAAATAAGAATCACGCCCTCCTATTTAATCAGGCTTACCCGCAGTTCTAGTAAAATGTTCTTTTCCACTTTCAATCAAAATACTAATAATAAAAATCCAAATGGATAAATCAAATTACACAATTCTTATGGTTGACGATGAACAGGATATACTCGATTTTGTCGGCTACAACCTGCGTAAAGAAGGATTTAATGTTATGAGCAGTTTAAATGGCCGCGATGCATTGAAGATAGCACAGAAAGACGTTCCTCATCTTATCCTGCTCGACCTTATGATGCCCGAAATGGATGGCATCGAAACCTGCCAGGAACTGAAACGGTTTCCTGAATTAAAAGATACAATTATCGTTTTCTTTACTGCCCGAAGCGAGGATTTCACTCAAATCCTTGGATTGGATGCCGGTGCTGACGATTATATAACCAAACCTATAAAGCCTTCCGTTTTAATAAGCAAAGTAAATTCGTTGCTGCGCCGGATTCCGGTTGTGGAAGAGGAGTCGAAAGTTTTTCAGGCAGGTGATATTACTATCGACAGGGAAAGATATCTCATTACTATTGAAGGAAAAGAAATTCAACTTGCACGCAAGGAGTTTGAACTACTTAATATCCTGGCAGCAAAACCTGGAAAAGTTTTCACCCGCGAAGATATACTTATGCGTGTATGGGACGATGATGTAGTGGTTGGTGAACGAACTATCGATGTCCATATCCGCAAGATCCGTGAAAAAACCGGAACTGATCATATTAAAACAATAAAAGGAGTTGGATATAAATTTGATCCACGATAATTTTAATTTACGAGGTACGAGGTACGAATGAGGTTGTATACAGGTTTAAATCGTAATTCGTAATTCGTAATTCGTAATTCGTAATTCGTAATTCGTAAATACCTCATTCCCGAAAAATGGCCGAAACCACTCCTAAACGACTTGCAATAATCCTTTCAGTAATTC
>JBBSDC010000023.1:0-37564 GCA_038249705.1 Bacteroidales bacterium
CGATGCGTCAATAGTTGGTCAGCATCCATGGCTGGCATTGCATGAGCAGCTGGCACCAGGCATTATTCCTGCTATTGCCGATCAAACCGTGATAACCTGGGGATTGCAGAAAAAAATCGGAGATACTCTTTTATATACCGATGAAAGTGGTAAACTATTGAAAGTGAAAATTATAGGCGGACTTGCCAACTCCGTATTTCAAGGAAATATCCTTATTTCGGCTGAGTTGTTCCGGAGGTATTTCCCGTCGGTGGGTGGCTCAAAAGTAATGCTCGTACAAGGTGATTTCGAAAAACGTGAAGAAATTTCGGAACGCATGGAATATTTGTTTCAGGATTATGGAATAGTGGTTACCCCTGCTTCTGAAAAGCTGGCTCAGTTTTATTCGGTTGAAAACACCTACCTATCGGTTTTTATGATGCTTGGCGGGCTAGGTATAATTATTGGCTCTATTGGGTTGGGAATTGTATTACTTAGGAATCTCGAAGAAAGAAAAAGCGAAATCGCACTTTATCAGGGAATCGGATTTAACCGCAATTTCATCAGGAAACTAGTGTTTACCGAAAATCTTTTTATCCTGCTTTCCGGCATCGGAATTGGTGTGTTATCAGCACTTACTGGAATAATGCCTTCGTTTTTCTCACCTGCTTTTCAGCTGCCGGCAACCTTTATTTTGGTAATAATAAGCCTTATTTTACTAAACGGATTTGCATGGATTTATTTCCCGGTTACAAAGGCATTAAACAAAAACCTGTCAGAAACACTGCGGAAGGAATAATTGTTTGATCTATATTTATACTATATTTGTACAATGACTAAATGATGCAAGGTTATCGGTACACACATTATGTTGCTGCTTTACGAAATTGAACATCTAACCTATTAAAAATTAGCCTTTATGAAATTCATCCTTACAACCACAATACTGCTTTTTTCAATCTTTTCTTACAGCCAGAATTACAAATTATTCAATGCCGATTCGCGCAAGGTTTACACCAATTTTCCTGTGCCTGATTCCACCTTCAGTATTGCGTTTGATTCGGTGAGGTTAGTTGGCACCGATTCGGTGTATTACAATTTCACACAAACCGGGAATAGTATCAGCAGCGAATCCTGCCAGTTTTGGGGAGCACCGGAATGCACCAAGCAGGATCGCCCTACATGGTTAGGTTCAGGAATAAAGTACGATAACGAATCCACTTACACTTTTTTCACACAGAATAACGAATCGCTGATTTTTGATTTCTCGAAAATGGATGGAAATCCTGTTCTCTTCTATCAAAATGCAACTGAAAAATTTTACTACAACTATGTGAAATCGGATACATTAACCATCATGAGTTTTGTTGATTCCACAAAATTTTTCACCATAACACATACTGATATATCGGGCAATACAATTAATTCGTCATTAAACGGAAGCCGGATTATTAGTGCAAAAACGCTGGGGCTGATTCAGTTTTTTCAGGTGGATGAATTTCCTGATGTTCTAAACCCGGTTTATATATTGGGTAACCAGTCACCGGATTTAGGTTTGGCTAAAATTACCAATGAAATGTTGTACGATTATAACATCGGGGATGAAATTCAGGAACATGTTATTCAGTGGTACAATTATCCATCGCCTGATAATTATGACAGGTATATCAAATATACTTTTCTTTCCAAAACACTGACAGCCGATTCACTTTTTTATCAGGCTGAGCGGTATGTTTTTGATAAAGGCTCGTTAACCTCTACCGAAGATGTTGTTGAATTAAAGTATGCCACACATGATCAGGTTGCCATGTTACCTTTCGACTATATTACGCCTGATTATTTTTTTAATACACATAAGCTGTATTTCGAATATTACTGCGGTGATAAAATGTGGACATACCGTGAAACCCGGAACCGTGGCTTACGCTATTGCAATGCCGAAAATTGCTGGGGAAGCAACGATGTTCCGGGTCCAGCTCCTCAGGAAGAAACCATTTATACGTTTGGACTTGGGATTTATTACTCGATCTATGCAGATGCTTTCATCACACCTCCGCCAAGCATGGATTATTCGATTGCGAAAACCATAATTTATTTTAAAAAGAACGGAATCACCTGTGGAATGGAAGCCATGCTTGGACTGGATGAAAATAAGACCAATGAAACATTTTTTACACTTTATCCGGTTCCGGCCACTGATTTAATAACGGTTGAAACATCACATCCAAAAGGAAGCTGGCTTTCCATATGTTACATAAACGGAATGGAAATAAGTAAACAACAAATTTCAGGAACAAAAACACAAATTGATATCAGCCCACTGAAAAAAGGAATATACCTGGTTAAGCTTATTACCGGCAAATCGGTTTTAGTTAAAAAACTGGTAAAAGAATAATTCGGCCATAAACTTAGAAATGGTATAGGAATGTAGAAATTTAAATCTGAATACCTATGGTGGTTCAACGAAAAACATTTTATAATTAAATTTGTTTTCATTATCAGTACGTTAACAAATTCTAAATCAATTTCAATATTTTAACAACTTATTGGTTTTGGTTAATAAAACCGGGGAAATCCACTACTAAAATACGCATGGAATGATAAAACTCAAAACCATTTATTCGAGGGTTCTTCTGCTGCTTATCATTTCAGCTGCTATATTTCTGATGCTATTTACTTATTTGTTTTTTTATACCCTTCAACAGGAAAAACAAGTTCAAAGCGCAGCCCGCCAGCAATTTTCGAATGAAGTAGAGTTGCTACTGGAACTGAATTCCGAATCGATACGGATTGCTGTAAATGATTTTACCCGTTCGGACCAATTGGTTGAATTCACAAAAAGCAGAGATACAAGGTGGTATAACGAACATATTATCGGAGCTATCAAAAGTTTTAAAGTCGACTACATCTGTGTTTTCGATACTTCTTTTAATATTATTACCGAAACCTCGTCACTTAAAATTTTATCGCGCAGGTTTATTCCCCGGGGAGCCGCTAAACTATTACAAATAAACAGGTTTTCGAATTTCTACCTATTGACAACCGAAGGACTGGTTGAAGTTAGCGCTGCCTCAATTCATCCTACGTTCGACCGTTCTCACAACAAAACCGAACCTTCCGGATATGTCTTTTTTGTTCGGCTTTGGGATCATTCGTTTAAAAATAAACTCAGCAGGATTACCAGCTCAAAAATTGATTTCCGTCAGCTTACAGAGCAAGAAACAGCTGAAGATTTTAATGTTGTATCTGTATCGAAAAACCTGACCGACTGGAATGGGAAAACTGTTTCGCAGATTGTGCTAAGCCGTGGATTTAGTTTGAATTTTAAATCCTCAAAATACCTTTTGCTGATCATCGTTTTGTTTTTCATTTTGTTTCTGATGGTTTTTGTATTTTTTGCCCGCCGATGGATTTACCGTCCACTATTTCTGATCACTCAAATCCTTGAATCAGAGAGCAGTAAAGCCCTCAGGCGGCTACAAAAATCGCCTGGGGAATTCAGTTATATCGGTGCCTTGTTCGAAGATTATTTCAATCAGCGTAAAACGCTTCAACAAGCTAAACTAAAAGCGGAAGAAAGCGATAATCTTAAATCGGCTTTCCTTTCGAACATTGCACACGAAATCCGTACACCTATGCACGGTATACTTGGCTTTGCTGACCTTCTGAAAACAACAACACTTTCGGCCGAGCAAATGCAGGAATATATCGCTATAATTGAGAAAAGCAGTGGCCGTATGCTTGATACCATTACTGATCTGATTGATATGTCGAAAATTGAATCGGGCCAGGCAGATGTTGAATATTCATTGGTTGATATTAACAACCAGATGGATGATATCTATGCCGCATTTAAGCCCGAAGCCGATAAAAAAGGATTGCATTTCAGTATAAAAACAATGGATGATTCAGTAAAAGTAGTTGTGCTCACTGATAGGGATAAACTGGAAACCATTTTGGAAAAGCTGATTAAAAACGCAATTAAATATACACCTGTTGGAGCTGTTGAATCAGGATATGAACAACAAGGGCATTATATCAAATTTTATATTAAGGATACAGGAATCGGAATTGAAGTTGACAAACTACAATCCATTTTCGAACGGTTTACACAGGGCGACAATTCACTTTCAAAGTCATACGATGGCGCAGGTCTTGGACTTTCAATCACCAAAGCGTATATCGAAATGCTGGGCGGCACTATTTGGGTCGAAAGCGATCCGGGGCAAGGTTCAGTGTTTTATTTCACTATCCCTAACGAAAGCGGGAATTAGCAAGCTGTTGCAAGGAAATTACATGGTTATTTTTACCTCCTGATTGAATAAAAAGCCTTTGTTTCTTTATAGCGTAGTGACAAAGTGTAAATCCATTGAATATTTCATGTACCTAAAATACTTCCGGAATAACGATTTGTGAATTGTTTTTTTTATTGATATACAGTGATTTAAACCTATATTCGTAATTCTTTCCATGTTTTACAAAACTTTTTTAGAATTCTTTTATCGTTTCAGTATTTCCTAATGCTGAATTTGAGTTTAAAAACAGAAAAATATACCGGGAAAACCCGGAATTTTACTGTGGTGATGCAATGCCTGCTAATGAAAATATGATATTCAGCTAGAAATTACTCCTCGCGCAGCCTTGAAATTCGATAACAACATTTACTTTTGTTTGCTAATCTTTTTCCCATTATTTATTCGATGAATAAAAAGCAAATTGAATACTTTGAAGCCTTATCCGAAAATGAGCAATATGTGTTGAGTGTGGCAGCACTGATTGCCGAAAATGTTTCTGTTTATGATCTTCCTGAAAGAAATCTCAGGAGAAAGAAAATTTCGAACAGACTTGTCGCGGAATATCTTGAAAATGCATCACAACACGGCTTATTCAATAAATCACTCCGCGACAGGGGATATAGTGTATCCCCTCAATTTTTGATTTACACGCTTCCAAAGCTGAAAAATTATATCGAAGAGTGGGAATATATTAATTACCGGAACAGGCATTATTATTATGGAGGATCGTATATCAAAAATTTTAGGGATTTTCTGTACTGTCTGCTTTTTGATTATCACAAATACCCTGAAAAAGAAATCTATTTTCTGAATAATGGATACGAGCAGGTGAAGCAATTTATGGCTGGATTGTTGGATAACGAATCGTACAGAAGGGAACTTCCAAAGATTAATTTCACAATAATCAATAATTTGCTGGAAATTAAACTATTAGACTGCGTATCTGAACTTAGCCCACTTGCTCATTTACATGAATACTTTGAGGATTTAAAAACAAATTTATCGCTTCAAAATTCACTAAAATTACCATCTGTAAAATTTCATGAAAATTTTCACCTGGGTAATTTTGAGCAATCCCTTGCAGAAAATAAATTTGAAGTTCCCTTTTACACAATCACTGCTCTCACTTATTTGCTAAAAGGTGAAACAAAGCAAGCGATAGCTTTGTACGAAAAAAGCCTGAAATCGCAACGTTCATACATCAGAGGGTCGCAGCTACCGCAAGTTACCCACCATGCAATTTATTACCTCATTGCCCTTTTATCAATAGCGCCAGAAGAATCGGCTCCTATTTTTGAAAAAATTCTTAACACCCTGAAAAAGAAAGCTTTTTCAGCCAGCGACGAACTATACAAAGCAGTACTTTATTATGCTGTTAACGATAAAAAAGAACTTAAACAAATATTCGAACTGCTTAACAGATATATACTTAACGAAAAACAGGAATACCTCAGCCTGATGTGTTTCCTGATTTTATACCTCGTTGAGAATAAGCCAGAAAAGGAAATTTTAGCCCGGGCACAGCAAATTACAATAAAAGCATGGTCGAACGGATATTTATTGCTTGCTTACGAAGCCGCATATGTTCTCAAACAATGGAGCGATGAGCCTGAGGGGGGTATTTTGTACGAAAAAATTGCAGCTCATTTCGAATTCCAACCTGCCCTTTCGTACATTTCGAGGCAGGATGACTGGGAAAAGACTCTCAACTCTTTTCTGTCAATAGGAGCTGGAATTCCCACTGGCAAAGGAAAATACGAACAAGGGAAATACCGGGTGGTCTATTTTGTAGACTTTAAAAATTCATTTATACAACCTGTTTTACAAACCCTCTCAGCAAAAGGTATTTGGTCAAGTGGCAGAAATATTGCACTTAAAACTTTTTATAACGGTAAAGTGGAAGGAATGGTTGAGCAGGATTACCGGATTTCGAAAAATATAAAATATTCGAGCCATTACTATGGCGAAGAGTATTATCTGCATTTTGATGCGCTGAAAGAGCTCGTGGGGCACCCTCACGTTTTCCTCAACGACACTTCCGGTTTACCGGTTGAGTTAATTGCTTCGCAACCTGTTCTTCAGGTTCTTAAAACATCAAAAGGATTTACCCTGGCCACCGATATAACAGATGCTTCGCAAGAGCTTATTGTTGTAAAAGAGACGAATACCCGATATAAAATTTACCACTTGAACAGTCAGCAGCAAAAGGTTATCGAATCTATTAAGCAGCAAAAAATAATAGTTCCCGAACAAGGGAAAGAAAAGCTGATGCAGGTATTGGGTAATTTCAGTTCGCAATTTACTGTGCATTCCGATTTAGCGATATCCGAACATACCATAGTTAAAAAAGTAGTTGCCGATCCGCGTATCAGGGTTCAGTTGTTGCCTTTGGGTGATGGTTTAAAAGCTGAACTTTTTGCCAAACCATTTGGCAATCATCCGCCATACTGCAAACCGGGAAAAGGCGGTAAAACCCTAATTGCCAACGTAAAAGGTACTCAGCTTCAGGTTACACGCGACCTTGCCATGGAGGAAAAATTTGCAAATGAGCTAATGGAAAAAATACAGGTGCTCGAAAGCATGGATATAAATAATGGTTTGATTGCTTTCGGGGATCCAATGGATTCGTTGCACTTGCTCGACATACTTGGGGCTCACCAGGATAAATGTGTTGTTGAATGGCCGGAGGGCGAACGGTTCAAAATACGGGGAACGGCCGACTTTGGCAATTTGAAGCTTAAAATAAAAACACAAACCAATTGGTTCGAAATTCAGGGCGAATTAAAAGTTGATGATAATACCGTATTAACAATTCAACAACTGCTCCAGCTTAACGAAAAATCCCACAACCGCTTTATTGAGCTTAAACAGGGCGAATTTTTGGCTTTGAGCGAACGGCTGAAAAAACAGTTGGATGAGCTACGCACATTCTCAACCGCCGGAAAGGACGGTTTACAAATAAATAAATTTGCGTCGGTAGCTTTAGGTGATTTTTTTGACGATGTCGAAAATCTGAAATCCGATAAAAAGTGGAAAGAGTTTCAGGATCGACTGGATTTGGTACAAAATACAGTTACCGTGATACCTTCAAATCTTCAGGCTGATTTGCGCCCATACCAGGAAGAAGGATTCCGTTGGTTATCGCGCCTGGCCGAATGGGAAGCCGGTGCTTGTTTGTCCGATGATATGGGTTTAGGGAAAACAATACAGGCATTGGCTTTGTTACTGCACCGGTCATATGCTGGCCCCGCCCTGGTTATATGCCCGGTTTCGGTAATGCCAAACTGGATAAGTGAAGCTGCCCGATTCGCACCTGCTCTTAAGCTTAAAACACTCAATACAAATAACCGTGATCAGACACTGAAATCCCTCGAAACCGGCGATTTACTCATCACATCATACGGACTTCTGCAATCGGAAGAAAAAGCATTTGCCCAGATTACTTTTGCTACCATTGTGCTCGACGAAGCCCACACCATCAAAAATTATACTACCAAAACGTCGAAAGCAGCCATGCAATTGCAATCCCCGTTTCGCATGGCGCTTACCGGAACTCCAATCCAAAATCACTTAGGTGAAATATGGAATTTGTTTAATTTTATTAATCCGGGACTACTGGGCTCGCTCACCCACTTTACTGCTACATATATAAAACCCGACAATGACCATGCACGTAAACATCTGAAAAAATTGATTGCGCCTTTTATCCTTCGAAGAACAAAATCAGCCGTCTTAGACGAATTGCCTTCAAAAACTGAAATTATTCGTAAAATAGAGCTCAGTGACGAAGAAATGGCTTTTTACGAAGCCCTTCGCCGCCAGGCAATTGCCAATTTAGAAAGCGATGACAGCACTCAAGGTACCAAACACCTGAAAGCGCTTGCCGAAATTACCCGTCTGCGACAAGCATGCTGCAACCCCGCTTTAGTAAATCCCGAACTAAACATCAGCTCAACTAAGCTTTCCACTTTCCTCGAAATTGTTGCCGAACTGATCGAAAATAAACATAAAGCACTGGTTTTTAGTCAGTTTGTAACTCATCTTACTATAGTGCGCAAAGCGCTTGATCAACTGGGGATCAAATATCAATATTTAGATGGCTCATGCTCTATGAACGACCGGGAAAAAAGTGTAAAAAAATTCCAGGGTGGCGAAGGTGATCTTTTCCTTATCAGCCTTAAAGCGGGAGGGCTTGGACTGAATCTTACAGCTGCCGATTATGTTATTCACCTTGATCCATGGTGGAACCCGGCTGTTGAAGACCAAGCTTCTGACAGGACTCATCGCATAGGACAAATGCGTCCGGTTACCATTTATCGCCTTGTGGCAAAAAATACTATCGAAGAAAAAATCATTCATTTACATAATACCAAACGCGATTTGGCCGATACTTTACTCGAGGGCAGCGATAAATCCGCCAAACTCTCAATGGCCGAACTGGTGTCGTTGATTAAAGAAAGAGATTGATTTTGAGCTTTTTGCTTTTGAAAAGATCAGCCGCGAAATTTTAATAATTGATACTATTTTTCCCAAAAAAACTTCTTGTAAACATCAAAATCCCTTTTTACCTTATCTCACCACAATCTGATCTGCAAAAATCCATGTTTTCTGACCATTACCCACATGCCAGTCGGGACAGGATTTTATGGTGCGTTTAGCTGACAAAGAAGAACAAAAAAGGCCGGGTTGGAAACCAAACCGGAGGAAGGGTTTTCCTGTTTCTGACTACCTATAATTTTTAAACAGACTATCAGAACTTTCTGGATAACAAAGTAATAATTGTGCGACAGCCCATAAAAGAAACCTATAGCACAGTAGCTGTATTTGCCGCTCTGTATGGAAATTTGTAGGATTTGATTGAACCAGCATAAAAAAAGGAGCCTCAACCCCTTTTTAAATCAATTCGCACTATACTTATGCCTGAGTATATGCTGCTGCAAATACAGGCGCAAAGGCTTCTAAATTTGTTTTGCCAAATGTTGCCGAACGGCTGCTATTATATTCTGCTGCCATTTCCCCGCTTCGCATGGCGGCTCCCATTTCGGCATAATTTTTAGCAACATCGAGCGGTAATCCATTCTGGAGCATGCCACCAACGGTATCTTCATCGGTAAAATTTATCCATTTTAGTTCCGGTTTTCCGATGGCTTTACCCAAAATCGAAGCTATTTCATCGGTAGTTTTCTCATCACTGGCAATATACCGCACACTTTTACCTGTGAAAGAAAGACTTAACAATTCATCGGCAGCAACATCAGCTATATCAGCGGGATTTGCCAAAACCAGCTTTGCTCCGTCGCCATAGTTACCCCCGATTATACCCATATGTTTTATCATTCCCAGGTTGGCGAAGAAATTGTAATAAAAAAATCCCGGGCGGAGATGCTTCACATTTACGCCTTCCAATGCATTCAAAGCCTGCTCAACATAATACAATCCGCTTACAGGACCACATCCTTCAGGCATATGAGCACCCATACTGCTCAGGTTAACAACATTTTTTACTCCTGCATCCGAAATGGCCTTTGCATAATTTTTACCGATAGTGGCAATATACTGTTTCCAGTTACTAGCGCTGAAAGTTGGTGGAACCATTGTATAAACCGCATCTGCACCGCTGAAAGTGTTGGTTAAGAATGCAACATCGCTAACCGATCCTATTGCTGCTGTTGCTCCAAAAGCTTCAATTTCCCTTTTCCTGTCGGCATTACTGCTAATGACAGTTACGATGTGTTTTGCAGCTGTCAATTTTTCTACAAGGGGTCTGCTTATATGCCCCAATGATCCTGTTACTATAATTTTCATATGTTTTTGTATTTAATTAAAAGAACAAAGGTATATTTGCACTTACTTTTATACAAGTACTTACCCCAAAGTGTGTAGCCATGACAAAGATTAAAGAAACCTCTACTAACCAGGATAACAGGAAAAATGTACTTACTCAATGTCCTGTTACTTATACACTTGAAAAAATAGGTGGCCGTTGGAAGCCTATTATTATATACAATTTGATGAGCGGAACAAAACGGTATAGCGAGCTGAAAAAACTTATTCCGGCTATTACTGAAAAAATGCTGATACAACACCTGAAGCAGCTTGAAGCCGATAACCTGGTAATACGAAAAGCACTTTCGGTAATTCCTCCGTTTGTGGAGTACAGTTTAACCGATGCAGGAAAAGAATTGCGTGTTGTACTTGAAGCAATGGTTGGCTGGGCTAATAAGAACAGAACCGCAACATTAATTCCACTTAGTCCTGTGTTGGAAGATCAGCTGTAATAAGGAGCATTTTTATTGCAGGAATTGGAAGACAGAAAGATTTCTCTTAACCGAAGTTCATCATATGCGTCCATTTGTTTACGAATCTTCGCACCTGCTTTTCACCCCTTCACCACTTGCCGTGTTATAAAAAAGCGTTTACCGCATCATTCCCATCATCATCCCCCCGAAATACGGTATCAACCAAATAAGCCACACAACCATGCTATACCGGTGAAATCCGGTCAATGCATTTTTACTTCCTTTTCTTACAACATAAGTGGCCCAAGCAGCATGTGCCAGCATCAGCCAAAGTGCAATCTGCCCTGTGAGAGTATGCAATTCCATCAGGTCGAAAGGACCATCTGCTAGTTTTGTCATGGCCCATGTACCCGAAACATCGAATGTAAATCCAACCCAGAACGCTGCTACATGCCAGGTCTTAAGATATCGGGATATTCTTTCCGCCCATACACCCAACGAATAAAAAATAAGCGCCAGGGTAATGAGGGTTGTGGATAAGATCATAAACGAAGTCATATTCGTACCGTATTTTGATTAATAATGATATAGTTTAGCAAACTTAAGTAAATAGGCGGATTAGTCTTTGATTAGGTTATGACAGATCAATAATATTCTCATTTCCATACATAACGTAAGCAAAATCCTTTTCAGTTTTAACCCCGATTTAGCATTTTCTAGTGCTGAATTTGGGTTAAATGAATGTTAAAAGCGATCTGTACATCTAATACAGTTTCATGTGTAACTTTTCCCTTTTTTCACCTTTCAACAGAAAAAAATGCGAAAAATTCTGGTTCGTAATTTTCTTGCTTTTGGCAATCGCGAAAACGAATGCTCAGGACTACAGGATCAGTTTTGCTGCCATTGGCGATATTAATGTTATGGACAATGTGAAAGTTGAAAATTTAACCTGTGGAAATATTGTTTTTTTGAATTCAGGTGATACGCTTCACCTTAAGTCGTTATTAGGTATTGATTCGCAGGGTATTGAAGTTGACCGGATTCATTTGTATCCAAATCCGATGTAGGATCAGTCAATTTCAACCTTCGTTTTGACGGATGAAAATAGTACAACTTTCAGTGTTGTTGATTTTAGAGGTAAAAACCGTTTATCAGACCAACATAACACTCTCTGCCGGTAAACATAGTTTACGGATTTCGGGCATCCATCCGGGAATTTATTTTGTGAAACTAACAGCTATATCAGTAACAGATAGCAAATGGTTTAGCCATAAAAAAAGCCAGTAAACTATTAATTTACCGGCTTTTTGATTCATTTCGGGTGGAGTGTAGGGGAGTCGAACCCCTGACCTCTTGCCTGCCAGGCAAGCGCTCTAGCCAACTGAGCTAACACCCCGAAACAGAGGGGCAAAATTAAGAAACTTTCCTAATTTTACACAAATTAGTTTATTTTTTATGAAACGACTGTTTGCAGCCATTAAAATTCATCCTTCCACAAGGTTTATAGCGGTTTTAAATGAAATTTCCTCTTCGATCCGCCATGAGCGTATTAAATGGGTGGAAGCAGAAAACATGCACCTTACCCTCAAATTTTTCGGCGAAACGGATGAAGAACAAATTCCGCACATTAACCTCGCACTGCAAAATGCTGTTTCACAATCAAAACCTTTTACTTTGAAAATTACCAGCACCGGCATCTTTGGCAGCCGCTACGATCCGAAAGTGATATGGTTCGGAATTGAAAAACACCCGGAGCTGGAAAATCTTGCTAAAAACATTTTTACTGAACTTCAAAAGTGTGGCTGGCAACCCGACAGGCAGAATTTTGTTCCTCATCTTACCATCGGGCGTATCAGGGAAGTGAAGGATAAACCACTTTTTCAGAAAATAGTCAGCAATTTTACTTCACTCGAAATACAAGAAGAAAATGTAACCGAAATAATCCTGTACGAAAGCATACTCCGGCGCGAAGGACCGCTTTATACAAAAGTGTTTTCAGCTAAACTTTAAAATAATCAGAAAGTAAATGATACGTAAAACAGGAAAACCATGGATTTATATCCTCTCTATGTTCCTCAGTGTCCTCCATGCCTCCGTGGTTAAGCATTCATAAAAAAACCCTTCGTAAAAAGAATCCCGAAGGGTATAAAAATCAACGATAATTTTTATCAGTCTTTCTTTTCAGGCTCAGCGTTGGTTTCTTTCCGGTATTTCTCAATAAAGAAATCGATAATCAGTGCCATACCTCCAAAAATGGATGCCATGGAGAAGTATGCAGCTTCAGCTGACATTACATCGTACTTTGCCAGAAATTCGGCAATCAGCAGTCCGAGGCCAACACCAAAAAGCAAAAGACCCCATTTCAGTGACGAATAGCATCGTCCGTCCTGATCGAGAATAGAAGCATCGCGGCCGCTTTGTATCAGCGCCATCCGCTCTTTTTTGCGGTACGACAAATAAACAATGCCGAGTATCATTGCAAAAAATGAGAGCGGGATTAAAAATTCTGCATTCTGCATAAAAGTATTTTTTTGAGGGTTTATAATCGGTTCTCTGCTCTTTATGACGTAACATTTTTATTCAGGTTACAAAAAGGTGATGTTTTGTTTGTAATTTTACGTCTATTGGAATGGGGGGAATTAGGGGATTCAATAGCTTGATGGGATTGGGACCGGAACCTGAAACCTGAATCATTTCAGACTCTTCAATCATCTCGTGTAACCTTTTCCCGCAACTTGCGTCATAAAAACACATGAAAGAACAGGACGATATTTTTCACGTGCAGAGAGTGCTGGCAGGAAATACTGCAGCATATGCCGTTCTGGTCGAAAAACACAGTGATATGGCATTCACCATCGCAAATAAAATTGTGCGCAGCCGCGAAGATGCCGAGGAAATTGCACAGGATGCTTTTGTGAAAGCTTACCAGTCGTTACGTTCATTTAAAGGAGATTCAAAATTCAGTACATGGTTGTACCGTATCGTTTATAATGCAGCCATTTCGCATACGCGACGAAAAAAACAGGATTTTACACAGATAGACGAACGTGTGGTTGGCGAAACAACCGAAGACGAAATTTTTGAAAACCTCGATACTCTTGATGCTGAAAATCAGAGTAAACTGGTAAACGAAGCCATAAATAATCTTCCAGCTGACGAAAGTGCTATTGTTACGCTCTTTTACCTGAAAGAAAATACCATCGACGATATCAGCCAGATTACGGGGCTGAGTGTATCAAATGTAAAAGTAAAACTGTTCCGCATTCGCAAAAAACTCTTTGAGGAATTACAGTACAAAATGCAAATGCAGACAGTGTAATTTAAAACGTACCTTTGCTCTTCGACATGCTCAGAGCCCTTAACCCTTGAATCCTTGAACTTTTGAACCATGACAACAGATAAAAACAACCACGATGAAGCAATCCGACGCATTGTAAGCCTTACCAGGCTCGACAAGCCTTCGGCAGGGTTCAGCGCGCGTATCATGGATCGCCTGCTTTTACAACCCGAGCCTGTTAATAAATGGATGATCACTTACCAATATGGAATACTTGCTGTAGCTGCAGGTATTGCCATACTAATGCTGATTTTCCCTGCATGGACAGTTTTTGACTTCGATGTAAAAATGGCCGGGGCTTCAGCTGCACAAATGGCTGGCAACCTGCTTTCGGACGGAGTTTTATGGATGGGCCAGATGTTCAGCAAAATAGGTGCTCTCGGGAAATACGCTTACTTTGTCCCGATTTCAATAGCCATTCTGCTGGTTTCGGTGTTCGACCAGGTAATCAGTCGCAAGCCACAGATTGATACTGCAAAATAAGTCAAAATCATATTCATTGTATTTTTGAAAATCATTTTGCTGACAACGGCAGGATGATTTTTTTTTAACTTCCCTTTTCAAATTAATTCCATCAAAATGCTTCCGCAGGAACTAAAAAAATCGGTTGAATCAATTCTGACAACCAAAACCGGATCTCCTGTTCAGATTACGGAATCCCAATCTATTGGAGAAGGTTGTATTAACGAAACATTTGCACTGAAAACCACGAATGGAAAGTTCTTTATCAAGTATAATTCAGCCACTGCCTTCCCGGGAATGTTCGTAAAAGAAGCCGCCGGATTGAAAATATTAGCTGATGCAAAAGCCATTTTTGTTCCGGAGGTAATCGCAACCGCTGAATCCGGGAAACTTGCATTTCTTATTCTTGAAAATATTGAAAATGGAACACCAGGTCGGAATTTCTGGAATGAATTTGGAACAAAACTAGCTGATTTACATCGGAATACATCAGAATATTTCGGTCTTGATCACAACAATTATATAGGTTCACTGACACAAAGTAACAGGCTGCACCCCGATTTTTTCAATTTTTACATTTCTGAACGCATTGAGCCACAGTTGAAAGAAGCCCGTAATAACAGCGCTTTCAGCCTAAGCGAAACACGATATTTCGATTCCCTTTTCAAGTCGCTACCTTCTATTATTCCTGTTGAAAAACCTGCACTGATACATGGCGATTTGTGGAACGGAAATTTTATGGTTTCAACTGATGGTGTTCCATACCTGATTGATCCTGCTGTTTATTACGGTCATCGTGAAGCGGATATTGCTATGACACAACTTTTCGGGGGATTTCAAAATGAATTTTATCATGCTTATAACCAAGCCTTCCCTTTGGAAAAAGAATGGCAGAAACGGGTGGATATTTTTAACCTTTATCCGCTATTGGTGCATGTAAACCTGTTTGGTGGCGGCTATGCTGCACAGGTTTTGCGGATTATCCAGCAATTTTAAGTAATTTCGGGCTCGGTAAAAAAGGAAAACGAGTTGTCCGAAATTTTACGACACCTTAAATTGTTTCATTCTCATTGAATTTTTTACTGATTTCGTACCAATTTTTCCGCTTTAAATGCCTATATTTAGACATTTAGAAACAGCCATTTATCATGAATAAGGACACGGCCATAAAGCTTTTCGAATCGAAGAAAATTCGTTCGGTATGGAATGACGATGAAGAAAAGTGGTATTTTTCCATTGTAGATGTAATTTCAGTTCTTACTGACCAACCTCACCATCAGGGAGCCAGAAATTATTGGAAGGTTTTGAAGAGCAGGTTATTAAAAGAAGGAAATGAAACGGTTACAAATTGTAACCGGTTGAAATTGGAGGCTGAAGATGGCAAATTGCGTCTGACAGATGTAGCCGATACCGAACAGCTTTTCCGTCTTATCCAATCCATTCCATCACCAAAAGCCGAGCCTTTTAAACAATGGCTTGCCAAAGCGGGTCGCGAACGAATTGACGAAATTGAAGATCCTGAACTTGGTTTCGACCGCTTAATGGTAACTTATCTCAAAAAAGGATATAGCAAGGAATGGGTTAATCAACGCCTGAAAAGCATCGAAATCCGAAAGGAACTTACCGATGAATGGGATGACAGAGGTGTGAAAAAAGGACAGGAATATGCCATCCTGACCGATGAAATTACAAAAGCATGGAGCGGTTTCAGCGTTAAACAATATAAGCAACATAAGGACCTGAAACAGGAAAACCTCCGCGATAATATGACTAACCTTGAACTGGTGCTGAATATGCTGGCAGAAGCCTCAACCACCGAGATTTCAAAGGATAAAATGCCAAAGACTTTTAACGAAAATAAAACTGTTGCCCGAAAAGGTGGCGAAGTTGCAAAAGCCGCCCGCCTTCAATTAGAAAATACAACCGGCAAAAAGGTTGTTACTCAACTGAATGCCAAATCATTAAAAGCAAATAAAAATAAAGAGCTGAAAGATTAGAATCTATATTTCTCTGCCCCATGGCAACTATTTCTTCCCATCTCTTCATAAAAAATAACAATTTAATATAAAAACATTGAACTTCTCATCATTCGGCTTCAGCCCAACCTTAATGGAAGGCATTGAAGCAATAGGATACGAAACGGCCACTCCGGTTCAGGTATCGGCTATTCCGGCTATACTGGAAGGTCGCGATATAATCGCTTCGGCCCAAACCGGAACAGGTAAAACCGCCGCTTTTTTACTGCCGGTTATCGAAAAACTGATGGCCATGCCTCACGACAACCAGGTGAAAGCCATGGTAATTGTGCCCACCCGGGAGCTGGCACTGCAAATCGATCAGCAAATGGAAGGTTTCTCATATTACACCAAAGTAAGCTCCATCGCTATTTACGGCGGAACTGACGGAACGGTTTTTTCTCGCGAAAAACAAGCACTCACCGAAGGCGCTGACCTTATTGTATGTACTCCCGGTCGCCTTATGGCTCATATGAATATGGGCTACATCAAATTCCCGGAACTCAAATTTCTGATCCTCGACGAAGCTGACCGTATGCTGGATATGGGTTTTAACGAAGATATTCTGAAAATAATTTCCTTCCTGCCCAAACAAAGGCAAAACCTGATGTTCTCGGCTACCATGCCATCAAAAATCAGACATCTGGTTAAACAAATACTGAACAATCCGGTTGAGATCAATATTGCCATGTCGAAACCGGCTGAGAAAATTGTACAGAAAGCTTATGTGGTTTACGATACACAGAAAATTCCACTTATTAAAATGCTGCTGAAAGAAACGGTGATGAAACGTGTTCTGATTTTCTGTTCGACCAAGGAAAAAACCCGGCAGCTATACCACGAACTGAAGAAAACAGGAATTAAAGCGGAAGAAATTCACTCAACCCTTGAGCAGGCTGCCCGCGAAAATGTAATTATCCGTTTTAAAAGCGGTGATATTCCTGTACTTGTGGCAACTGATATTGTTTCGCGCGGTATTGATATTGAGGATATTGATATGGTGATAAACTACGATGTACCTCACGATGCCGAGGATTATATTCACCGTATTGGTCGCACTGCACGTGCATCGGCCGAAGGAACCGCAGTTACCTTTATTAACGAACGCGACCAGCAGCGGTTTGGTGCCATCGAAACCTTGCTCGAACGTGAAGTTGAAAAATCGGCGGTTCCGGAAGAATATGGCGAAACACCAGTGTATAATCCCAAAATCAGAAGGAAAGACGAGAAAAGAAAATTTGGCGGAAAAGGAAAAGGTGGCAGGAAACCGGGTGGTTCAGACAGAAGAAAAGTATAGGCCGTTCTATAAATTCACCTTTTCAGTTTTAATTATTTACCGATGAACAAAAAAAATTCTGGTTTTAAATTTTCAACCACTTATTGGGGGCTGTTTGTTTTAGCAGTAATCTGTATTCTTTTTATGTTTGCAGAATTAATTAACAACCGGTTCTGGCTTTCTGATTTTGAAGTTTATTACAAATCGGCATACAGAATTTTACATTCTCAACACCTATACCGGATTGCTGCTGACGGACATTATGTTTTCAAGTATTCGCCAACATCGGCCATTTATTTTATCCCTTTTCTAATTTTTCCATTTGCTGTGGCAAAATATGTCTATTGGATAATTATTACCTCGCTTATACTATCCGGATTCTACCTTTGTATCAGAATTATCAATCCAGGTTTATTAAAAATAGAATCTGGTAAACCGGTTACTGTTATCATTCTGTTTGCAACATTAATCCTGGCTCTTCATTTTTTGCGCGAATTGCATTTAGGCCAGGTGAACTATCTTATGCTTTATTTATATATCCTAGCTATGTATTTCTATATGAGGCAGAAACGAGTTATATTTTCGCTTATTCTGGCCTTGAGTATTTTCATTAAGCCTTTTACTTTACTTTTTATTCCTTTTTTAATTTTGAAAAAGAGGTATGCAGAATTATTGATGTTCATTGGTTTCTGTTTAGCTTTATTTCTGTTGCCTTTTCTTTTTTATGGTACAATTGATACAACTTTAGCTCAATACCAGCAATGGTTCAACGAGTTACAAATTGAATTATCGCACAAACAAGGACTACTCGAGAATGCGAACCATACGCTGTTTTCAGTTTTCGCACGCTATTCGCCAATACAATTTATACTTGTTAATGAAACAATTATAATCATGTATCAACTTGCTATGCTGGCTGGTGTTGGTATTTTGTTCCTTTGGTTTACAAAAATTAATAGCAGGAACAATAGCATTGAGCAACAGGAATACCATTTCATACTGGAGTTTTCAATGCTGGTTGCATTGATCCCGTTATTGGCATTCACAAGTGAAAATGCATTTATATACACTACGATTGTTGTATTTATCGTCTTGTTATTCTTCAAATCCTTAAAATTGTATGAAAAAGGATTGGCGATAGTTGCCTTTGTGTTTATTGGCGGCAACTTTGGGGAATTGCTGGGGAAATCACTCTCAAAAAAAATTGATGATATCTCTTTAATCTCAGTAGGAGCAATTATTCTGATATATTTGCTTTTTGTGCTGCGAGTCCGGGGGGTTCTAAAAATTGAGAAAACAGAATAAGCATTCCCCGAAAGGAATCCTTCATACAATAAACTATAAAGAAAAAGAGAAATTGGTCTGGTTTAAAGCATTTTACAAAGTCCTACTTTTTCCCTCCCTGCCTTTCGTCCCACAATTCTTTAAAACTTTTAGTGGCAACCACCGGCAATTCCCTGCGTGACCCCCAGCTTGCAGCAAAAAACTTTTTTAAAACTTTGTTCTTGGTTTTTCCGCTGAACATATCCAGGTATTTGCGTTTTCCCATACCGGTTTTAAATCCGTACATCAGCATTTTATCAAAACGGCTGGCATAGCCTTCCTTTACCGAATCGTTGCGGTTGTATAAAAGTTGCTCATGAAGATTTATTTTCACCGGGCAAACCTCGGTACATGCTCCGCAAAGCGATGATGCAAAACTAAGATGCTTAAATTCCTTCATGCCACGCATCCAGGGTGTTATTACTGATCCAATCGGTCCGCTGTAGGTGGTTCCGTAAGCGTGACCACCTATGCTTTTATATACAGGACAAACATTTAAACATGCACCGCAACGGATACATCCTAATGCGCGGCGCTGGTTTTTATGAGCCAATATTTCAGTCCGGTTATTGTCGAGAAGGATCACATACATTTCTTCCGGACCATCGTTTTCTCCGTCCTGGCGCGGACCCGTTACTATTGAGTTATAAACAGTAATATTCTGCCCGGTGCCGTGTGTTGCAAGTAAAGGCCAGAAAAGATCCAGATCCCGGAGTTTAGGTATTAACTTTTCAATTCCTGCTATTACAATGTGAACTTTAGGAAACGACATGCTCATCATAGCATTTCCTTCGTTTTCGGTAAGGCAAACGGCACCAATGTCAGCCACTAGGAAATTGGCTCCTGTAATTCCTATATCAGCATTAAAAAATTTCTCGCGCAATAAATCCCTCACAAAAGCAGTAACCTGCTCCGGTGTGCTGTCAGCTGCCATTCCGAATTTCTGGTTGAAAAGAGCTGCTACCTCTTCTTTCGATTTGTGCATTGCCGGAGTAACAATATGGTAGGGTTTTTCGCCGGCGAGTTGTACAATGTATTCTCCCAGATCGGTTTCGAGCGATTCAATACCAGCTTTCTCGAGGTGTTCGTTAAGTGAAATTTCCTCGGTAACCATGGTTTTGCTTTTCACAATATGGGTAGCCTGCTGCTTTTTTACAATTTTTAGTACTTCGCTAACCGCTTCGGCACTATCCTGAGCCCATATTACTTTTCCGCCCCGCGATTGAAAAGATGCTTCAAAATCGACCAGGTATTTCGCCAGATCGGTAATTACCTTATTTTTAATATGAGCGCCTCGTTGTTTAGCCAGTTCGAGGTTGAGGTATTGCTCCTTCCCTTTTACAACCGCGGCATCGTAACGCGAAATATTAAAAGCTACAGTTGCCCGGTGTACCTTGTCAAATGCCTTCTTTTCGCTGTCAGAAACAAACTTTGTGTAGGAATCGCTCATGGAGTTATGCTTGGAAAGTAAATAAAATTTATTTTTTTGTTGTAATCTTCAATTCATCACTATTGAACAGATTGCAGTTGGTTGTGATTGACTTTATAATGGTATTTTTTCAATCCGGGCCTGATGACGGCCTCCTTCGAAATCAGTAGTCAGAAATGCCATTACAGCGCTAAGAGCTTCGTTTTCAGTAATAAACCTTCCGGGAAGACAAAGAATATTAGCATCGTTATGAAGTCGTGCAAGCTTGGCTAGTTCTGTATTCCAGCATAATGCGGCACGAATTCCGGAATATTTGTTAGCAGTCATGCAAACGCCGTTTCCGCTGCCACATATTAGAATTGCTGCTACATATTGACCATTGTTAACGGCTGCTGCTACCGGATGTGCATAATCTGGATAGTCGATACTATCAGGAGTATAACTGCCAAAATCACGTACCGAATAGCCTGATTCTGCGATTTTTATCTTTAAATATTCCTTTAAAGCGTACCCACCCTGATCGCATCCTAAAGCTAAAGTTTTGGTTTTATCGAACATTGTTCATAAATTTTTATTGGTTAATTTTTAGGTTTCAATGGTTTATTGTTTATTTCCTTTCATTGTTAACCACTTACAACAAAAAACAAAAGTACGTCCAAAAACAAGTCATTTCATTATCAACGCAATAGAGTTTTTAAACATTTATTGTTAATAAGTGATTACTTTTGTTACTAAAATGTGCATAGATTTAGCTTGCTCTTAACAAAAAAATCACAGGTACACATGTGGTAAAGCGCTCAAAAAAGTTTGCTCTAGTTATGAGTCATTTTACAACAAGATATAAACACTTTTTACCTGTTTATAACCTGATGATTTTATTACCACAGCCAATATGAACAGAATGTTAACAAACTCCTTAAAATTGTTACTCACAGAACTTAACCTCAAATAAAATTGTTAATAACCTGTGTACAAACTACCTTTTATTAAAACTAAAAATAAAAAACACTTAAACTGCTAACACTATGAACAGACTAATATTAATAACATATATTTAATTATTAAAAAATATATTATTAATGTCTGTTACCGATAATTTGAAAAAAATGGAAAAAGAAAAACTTATTGAGAAGATATTGAAAATTAAAAAAGAGAAGAATGCTATAATACTTGCGCATTATTATCAGGTAGCCGAAATTCAGGATATAGCTGATTATATTGGCGACAGTTTACAGCTTTCGCAAAAAGCTGCTGAAACGGATGCTGATATTATTGTGTTTGCCGGAGTCCATTTTATGGCCGAAACAGCAAAAATACTTTCGCCGTCGAAAAAAGTGCTTTTGCCTGATCTCGACGCTGGATGTTCACTGGCTGCCAGCGCACCTGAAAAAGAGTTTTCCGACTTTGTTAAGCAACATCCTGATCATAAGGTAATTACTTATATAAATTGTTCTGCAGCCGTTAAAACCTGGTCCGATGTAATTGTTACTTCCAGCAATGCAGTTAAAATTGTGGAATCGTTTCCAAAAGATCAGAAACTTATTTTTGCACCGGATAAAAATCTGGGTGCTTACATAAATGGTTTAACCGGGCGCGAAATGCTTTTGTGGGATGGTGCCTGCGAAGTACACGAAGCCATTCGTACCGAAAGTATAATGAAACTAAAACTTGAATATCCGGATGCACTGCTTATTGCTCATCCCGAGTGTAAACAACCGGTGCTTATTTTAGCTGATTTTATAGGATCAACCTCCGCAATGCTCAATTTTACTGCAAAAGACAATTCTACAAAATTTATTGTTGCGAGCGAAACCGGAATTATTCACCAGATGAAGAAACTTTCGCCGAACAAGGAATTTATTGTGGTTCCTTCGGACGAAACATGTGCGTGCAACGATTGTCCATATATGAAACTCAATACGCTGGAGAAACTCTATCTTTGTATGCTGAACGAAAAACCTGAAATTACCTTGTCAGCCGAAGTAATTGAAAAAGCGCGCAGACCTATTGTGCGTATGCTTGAATTGTCAAAGAACAGGTAAAATTGGAAAGTAGAAAATTGTTAATGGAAATAATTGAAAGTGGAATACATTAACAATTTAATTTTAATAATTTAAAACAATTAAAAGTGTATTGTAAAATCATTCAAAATACAGAATGTTTACCATTGTCCGTTAACTGTTAACTCAAAATTAAAGTGCAAAATTACTCCGTATATCCTATCAGAACTGCATTGTTGAAAACTCTGTTTTTCCTGGCAATTTCATTTTTTTATGTTCCTGAAATAATGGCTCAGCAACCTTCGGGAGTAATAGGCGATAGTATTGTAAAATTTTATTATCCGGGTGGGCAACTTTCGAGCGAAGGAACCATGCGCGAAGGAAAACCTGATGGTTACTGGAAAACATATTACGAAAACGGCGAGCTGAAAGCGGAAGGAAACCGTAAAAATTTCATGCTCGACAGTGTGTGGAAATTTTACGACGATTCGGCCAGGTTATTGGTTTCCATTACCTATGCCGAAGATAAAAAGAACGGAATAAGAACTACTTACCGCGAAGGTGAAATGACTACCGAAACTTTTGTAAATGATATAAAACAAGGTCCGACCACGTATTTTTATCCCGATGGTAAAGTACGTTTGATAATTAATTTTATTGCCGGTCTCGAAAACGGAATTGCCCGCGAACTGGCTCCTGATGGCACAGTAATTACCTACATGGAGTATAAAAGAGGCTTTCTGGTTAGCCGCGAACGTATTAATAGAAAGGACAGTAAAGGCTGGAAACAAGGACGATGGAAATATTTTTACGATGACTTTACCATCAAACAGGAAGGCATTTTTAAGGATGATAAAAAGAACGGTTATTTTAAAGATTATGATGATGAAGGAAGCCTGGTTTCTGTAAAAAAATATATAAATGATGTTGAACAGGTTGAAGCTCCCGAGTTAACAAGTCTGAAAATAAAGACAGATTATTATCCGAGCGGTAAAGTTAAGACGGTGGCCAGTTACAATGGCGATGTGCCCGAAGGTGTGAGGCGCGAGTACAACGAAGAAGGAAAAATTACAGCCGGATATGTTTTCACAAAAGGAGCACTCACAGGCGAAGGAATTGTTGACGAGGAAGGAAATAAAGAAGGCGAATGGCGCGAATATTACCTTGATGGAACTCTCCGATCAGTAGGAACTTATGTAAAAAGTAAACCGGTAGGAAACTGGAAATATTATTTTGAAAACGGTAAACTCGAATCGGAAGGAAAATATACAAAAACCGGTTTATTGGATGGCACCTGGCGCTGGTATTTTGACGATGCAAACATAAGGCGCATACAGTCGTACATTGCCGGAATGGAAGATGGCGAATACGAAGAACACGACGAAACTGCTCGTTTAATTGTTAAAGGTCTGTATATTGAAGGCCTTGAGGAAGGCGATTGGGTGTATGATTTCGGTAATTACCGCGAGTTAGGCAGCTATCGTGGTGGAACTCGTTTTGGTAAATGGAAATCCTATTACGACGATGGAACTCTCAAATTCGAAGGAGAATATATTGATGATAATTTGAATGGACGGGTAAACTGGTACTGGCCAACCGGCAGACTAAAAGACCAGGGCAATTTTGTGAACGGCAGCCGCGAGGGCGACTGGATAACCTTCAATGAGGATGGCAGTCCATTCCTGATCATAACATACCGTGGCGACGTCGAAAAGCGGTATGACGGGAATGTTATCAAGCCGGCTTTTGAGGAATAGTTTCAGTTATTTCTTTTTTCTTGCTTGAAAGGTTTTGCTAACTTTGATATAATCATTAATACTCAAATTAAATGGTCCGATTTAATTATACCAGTGTGTTGCTGTTTCTGGCACTTTTATTTTTCATTTCATGTAATACCAAACAACAGAAAACAACAGATTTATCCAATGCAATTGATACCTCCGCTTTTCTTCAACGGGGCGATACAATTTCAAGCCTTATGCAGAAAGTTTTACTTGCGAATGTAATGCAGGCAATGAAATCAGGAGGATCGGGTTTTGCCGTTACCTACTGCAATGAGAAAGCAATGCCACTTACCGATTCGTTGGCAAAAGCATATAATTGTTTGATTCAGAGAGTATCCGATAAATTCCGCAATCCATCAAACAAACTATCCGAAACAGATGCAGAAATATTTAATGCCATGAGTGCTTCAATGAATCCGGTTTTACTCTCCGAAAACGGACAACTCATTTATTATAAACCAATCAAAATAGCAATGCCGGCCTGTTTAACCTGTCATGGAACTGCCGGAAAAGAAATGGATCCCCAAATACTCAAAATTATAACGGAAAAGTATCCGAACGATTTAGCTACCGGCTATAAAGAAGGCGATTTACGCGGATTGTGGAAAATAACTTTTTTACAAGATTAGATTTCAGGTTATTAAACCTGAGTGCGTGCAATTTAATTTTGATAATACGAATGACAAAGCCGGAAATTTTTATTTTCGGCTTTGTTGTTGCATATCGATTCCGTTCCTATATTAGTGGTGTTGAAATAAATACTGGTCGTTCTGATTAAAATGCCCGTCAACACAAAATTTTCTAATTATTACTATGATGCAGCAACAACCCTATGATCCTGTTCAGGATACTAATCTGCCCCCAAAGAAAAAGAAAAAACGCGGATGCTGCTTCGGATGCAGCATAGTTTTAATTTTGATCCTGGCGTTAATGCTTGGAACAATAGGTTATTACGTATATCAGAGCTGGCCGAAAAAATCGGCCGTGGAAAAAGAGTATAACCAGGTTCCCGATTATTTTGAAAATTAGCGAATTATGAAAAAGATACTTTTGGGTACAATTTTTTTTCTGCTGGTTTTGCAAGGAATTTCGCAGCAGAGTTTCAGGTTACATGTTCAGCCGGGCAAGCCGCAATTAGCGGGTGATGGCGACGACTATACCACACTGGTTATTACTGCCCGTGATAACGAAGGTGAAATTTTATCTTCCATAAACGGAAAAGTTGCCGTGCGCATAAGTTCAGGCTTTTGCGACCAAAGCGAGGTTAAAATGCAAAATGGCGTAGCCATGGTAAAATATACCTCGCCTATGTTCGGCACACCTATAAAAGCTTCGCAGCGAATGGTATATTTTATTTTTAAGTTTATGCAAAAGTTTGTTGCTCGCTCAGCCGGATCAGCGGATGAAGCTGCGAACCGGAAACTTGCAACTGATATTACCCTCGAAACCTTTAAAGAAGGTCTGAATCCTTTAAGCCTTATTCCCAGCAAGGATGGCGACAACTTTGCATATATTGTATGCGAAATAAATGGTGTAAAAGGCAAGGCTAAAATCGAAATTCTGAAAGCCAGCGAAGGACGTAACGGCAACATTTTTCCGGGAGTGTATTATGGACGCGACATCACCGGGCAAAGCGAATGGATGCTTGATATTACCCATGGTGGAGAAGGTTATTTTGGTGAGGCCAATGCTTCGTCGAAGGATCAGGTAGCCATTCTATTTTCGAATGAGGAATACACCGAGTTCAACGATGCCATGGGTAAAATGGCAGGTATGACTGGTTTTAAAAAAGCGTATTTAGGCCCACCTGCCAGTGAGCAAAAATATTATGAAAATTATGATATTCGTACAAACGGAATGTCTTCGGCCTATATGCCGATGCCTAACCATGGCGTGTTTGTTTACATTCCACCCATTTTGTTCGAATATGCCGGTCAGCGGCAAACAAAACGAAGTGCCGGCTCCGATAAGGAAGAAGTGAAAACGGAGAAAACCGGAATCGTACTAACTCAAGATAAGATTATCGGGGATGGTAGGAGCCGGACAAAGGCCGTGTTTCATTTTGAAGATGAAAACGGAAGACCCGTAGCGGGAAAAACAGTATCATGGACTATTCCCAAAGAGCTGAAAGTACTCTCGATGGAAACTGTTACAAATGAGTCAGGCAATGCTTTAGTGGAGATAGAAGCACCTGTAATTAAGGCAACTGAGGAGAAGAGAGGCGACAATTGGAAAGAAGTTTCTGATAACATTGATCTTTTCTATTTAAAAGCCAGTTATTCCTCCCTGAGTGATAAAAGCCAGACTACCGAAACAAAACTTATCATATACAAAACCCTGGAGCAGGATTTGTATGTTTTAAAGCCGGGAATGGAGGTGACGCCTTATAAAATCTTACTTCCCCAGCTCGAATATTATAATCTTGAAAGTAGCATTTATGCCCTGCTTCCCGAAAGTTTTATGACGGTTCCAAATAAGAAAACTCCGGTTAACGATGCGGTGGTTTTTCTAACCAGCCGGAATTTCGATAAGGCTGAATTTCAAAAAAACTACGATGTTCTTTTTAAAAAAGACAGGGAAATGTTTTTAATGTTGCTTGAAAACGAAAAGGGCGGTTTTACTGCTGTAACGGATGTTTCAGGCAAATTTAAGTTAGTTATACGCGATTTTGAGAGCAAGCGTTGGCTTGATAAAGGCAATTACGAACGAACCCTGGCCATGGAACCCATGGAGGCTAAAATTGCCGATTTAACAGGCAGACGAAAAGGAGCACTCACCGAGGTTCTTGATTTGCTGGCAGGAGGAGATGCTGCTGTA
Source organism: Bacteroidales bacterium (assembly GCA_038249705.1). Taxonomy (GTDB): domain Bacteria; phylum Bacteroidota; class Bacteroidia; order Bacteroidales; family UBA4417; genus UBA4417. Next base: position 26,957 of record JBBSDC010000023.1, read on the forward strand.
ACAGCCTCACAGGATGCCGGTGAATCTGCATCAATACAATCCATTCATGCTCTCAGCTTTAAGGAAAAAGTTCTTGCAAAATTGCTTGTAATGGAAAACGATCTCTGTTCAGGTAAACACCAGGAGGCAGTATATATTGAAGAAAAGCTACATATCATTGGCATGTTGATGACCAATATGAAGGGTTCTTCGAGGTATGTGCGCGATTGTGCAAAAACTTTCGGTACACAATCGTACGAAGCCCTAAAATTCCTGGTTTTTTATGCAGCTGAGAAATATAAGTTTAACGAGAAGGTGGGCAAATGGATTGGCAATACCCAAAACGGACAAAAACTGAAAGATGCTGGTGTGAATGCTGCCGGTTATGTTGACACCTATCTTGTGGGGCTGAGCAAAGATGAAGCCACTAAAACACTTGTTCAGCAGTTTCTCATAAAGACCCTTACAGATATGAAGAAACTCCCATCGCAGGAATACTTTCAGCTGCTGGGTCATGCTGCTAATTATGCACTTAGCGAAACCCAGAAAGATATGCTTGATGCTGTAGTGAATGCCGTTGTATATTACCTGCCTTTTCCCGATAAGATTGCTGATAATCTGATAGCTGAGTATTATGCAGGACAAACAGCCGAAGTGCTGAAAATGCTGAACCAGGATCCGGCAAAAGTTCATGCCGTGTATGAAAAATTGCAGCCCGCTTTGCGCGATAGGTCAACCGAAATCAGGCAGCAATATACTGATGTAGCTGCCTGGAGGCTGAGTCTGGATAATTTCAAAGCTTATACTGATTTATCCGCTGATTTGTTCGCTAAGGGAGCAGTTATTCTTGTAGATGCATATACCCAGAACTATGCAGCAATTCAAAAACACCTTGAATACATCGATAAAGCCAAGAATGTGCTAAATGCTGCCTACCATGCCGCCAGCGTCGGGCTCGAATTCCAGAGTTTCCGCAATCTTTGGGCCGAAAGTGATGCTGTACTTATTTATGCCAACAAATGTATTGATCAGGGATTGATGAATCCGGTAACCGAAAACAGGAATTTTTCATTCCCGCTTTTTCCTTCGGCCATGGCTGCTTCGCTACCACCAGCCGAAGCCATTGCTGGAGTGCCCGTGATTGGCAGTAATGAATTGTTACTCAGCAATGGCAGGTTACCGGTTGCAGCATTAAATAAACTGTACAATGGCTATCCAGCTTTCGATAACTGGTTTACCAAAAATGATGGACGCCTGCAGTACCTTTCGGTTTCTTTTCCTGAAGAATTTATGAGCCTGGCTTCCGAAACCGAAAATTATAGAAATAATTTACTCGGTCTAACAGTAATGATGTTGGCTCGTATCGACAATCCACAGGATGCCCAAATTGCAAAACAATGGAATGATTTGGCTGCAAAAGTAACCGTCTCATCGGCACAGCTGTTAAAAACTGCAGGCACAGCTGTTGATAAAATGCAGCAACTGCCCGATAATCCTTCCGTTGGCAGTCTTAATACAAATAAAACTTCCACATTTGATGATAAAACAATAATTTATGTGGTGGCAGGCATTGGTTTACTTGCACTTACTTTGCTAATGGTATTTATCATTCGAAGGAAACGCAAATCAGCAAAACGCCAGGTAGTGAACCCTGCCGCTGTCGCGACTTTTGTAGTTCAACCACCTGCGCAGGGAGCTACTCCGTCAGCACAACCCACCTCTAACTTAAATGCCAAAGTCAATTCCGTTTCACCAAAATTTTGTCCCCAATGCGGTTCTCAACTAGCATCCAGTACGAAATTCTGTGGGAAATGCGGTTTTAAGATTCTATCCTGATTAGTAATGATTCAAAACATAAAACCATGAACTTTTGCATCCAATGTGGAAACCAACTTAAACCCGATGCCAGGTTCTGTGGCAAATGCGGCGAAAATATTACTTTGCCTTCGCAGGACATATCTTCCGTTAACTCTGCAAAGCCCTCATTCAAAGAGGCTTTGGTGCAGTTTATTTTTCTTCCGTCCATCATTGGTCTCGATGGGTTTGATGGCGGTTTTGCGATAAGTTTTGTTTCGGGATTTAAGGAGGATGCTTTGCGGATTGTAGATCATTTTCAAATTAAAGAGGCATTATAGCTATTTCTAAAAGGCTTAGTTTTACTGCATCATATTCTATCCGGCGGAATCAATATTCCGGACTTATCTGATAAAAACACAAATTTTGGAACCGGCAATTAAATTAATTCGTTTCGTGACAGTTTTCGTACTGTTGTCATGTACATTTAAAACAACCGGTCAACCCTTTTCCTTCCGAAAAATAAATTCTGGCACAAAAGCTAAAATACACACACTCATACAAAATAAGCAACAGGAAGTATATTTCCTTGCCAACAAAATTTATTTCCTGAACGAAAACAAATGGAGTAAACAGGATTTTCCGGTTGAAGGGGAAATAAAAGAATTTTATCCGGTTTCTTCAGCTGATATCTGGTTTTCTGTCGATCAGGTTACAAACACATCCGTTCTCTATCATTACCATGATGGGGTAACCGATAATATTCGCCCGCCATTTGCCAATACTATTACTTCAATCAGTTTTTTCTCGAAAAATACCGGAATACTAACCAGTTTTGCCGACGTGGCTGTATATGAAAACGGATCCTTCAGGAAGCTTCCACCTGCTCCTACGCGATTCGTTATCGAAAAAATATTTGGCAAGGATGCTGAAGTTTTTTACTTACTTACTAACGGAAGCGAACTATTTCTTTACGATCACGGTGTTTACAAAAGAGTATTTGAAAATAAAATAATTACCGACTTTTGTTTTACTGATATCCAGGACGGATATTTACTTTCAGGTGAAGAAATATTCCGTGTAGATGCTTCAGGCATTAAACCGCTTGCTAAAAGTCCCGATTTCCGGTCGGTAAACAGAATATGTTTAACTGCGAACAATACACTTATCCTGGTTGGGAGCAAAGGGTTAATTTTAAGCTATTCCAAAGGAAGTTTGTTGCGTCATAGTATCCCATACACCGAGAATCTGACCGATGTGGTTGCCAGCGGGACTGAAAATATCTGGATAAGTGGTGAGAATGGGCTTCTGCTGTACAGCGGAGATCAAAAATTCGCGGAGTATGTTGAGAATAACCAGGGATTTTCTTCACATAAACTTATTTACTATGGCATAACTATAGATGATGAATATGGTGTGGCCATGGCTGATTTTAACATGGACAGCAAAACAGATATTTACAGCGTTCGGATTTACGAGCAGAACCGGCTTTATATCAACCATATTGTTTCATCCAATACATTATTTGGCAACGAAGGTTTTACCGAAGAAGCTGTAAAGCGAAATGCAAACGGAGTAATAAATCCCGGGAGCAGCACCGCCCAGAATGAACTTAAGTTGGGCATAAGCGTTGCCGATATTGACAATGATAATGATCAGGATATCTATCTATGCTACCTTAACAGCACCAATAAATTACTGCTAAACAAGGGAAACGGATATTTCAGGAATGTTTCGGAACAGAAAAGACGGGCGTGTGAAAACATGAATCGCTCCAATGCCGCTGCATTTGCCGATGTGGATACCGATGGCGATCTCGATTTATTCGTTACAAACGAAGAAGGCTCGAACAGGCTCTTCGAAAACAACGGCTCGGGCAATTTTAAGGATATTACAGCAACTTCCGGACTGGCATCGGTAAGCGGGGGAATGTGCGCCTCGTTTGCCGATGTTAACAATGACGGATATCCCGATCTGTGTGTTTCTTTCTGGTATCCTTCCAACAAAATCTATTTCAATGAATCAAAAAAGGGAAGGATTTATTTTCGCGATGCAACTCATCTCACCGATATAGCCGGAGCTACTCCTGCAAAGAGCAATGCAGTTGCTTTTGCCGATGTAAATAACGATGGATTTATTGACCTGTTTATTGCCAACCGGAATACCGGAAACAAACTTTATCTTAACGATGGTAAAGGTATTTTCAAGGATAATACGTATAAATATTTTAAGCCGGATAATTTCATGAGTAACGGAGCCGTATTTGCTGATTTCGACCTCGATGGCTACCAGGACTTGTACATCACCAATGTAGGCGAAAATATTCTGTATAAAAACGTAAACGGGAAATATTTTACCGATGTTACATCGGAATTCGGTGCCGAACTCAGTGGCTATTGCACCGGTTGTGCAGCAGGTGATATTGATAATGATGGCGACCCTGACCTCTATGTTGCTAATTACATAAACGGCGACAGCAAACTGTTCATTAACAATACCGAAACTAAATCATTCGTTAAGTTTAAGCTTCGTGGTGTACGCTCCAATAAAGATGCTATTGGTGCAAAAGTATGGTTGTATAAGGTTGCAGGTAACAAAAAGCCGGCTTTTCTTGCAGGCTACAGGGAGTTGAACGGAGGAAGTGGCTACGGATCCATTTCGGCTAAAGAAATGATTTTCGGTGTCGAAACAGGATCCGTTTATTATGCATTGATCAAGTTTCCGTCGTCGCCTGATACAATAAGGATCGAACAGATATTGGCAGGAGAAACCAAAGAAATATTCGAAATACAGGGGTTGAAGGCATTTAATATTGAAACTGGGAACAACCTTGTACGTTTTTTTATTGATCCGGAAATACAGCCTGAAATTATAAAAACGTTTCTGATCACCCTGTTGTTGCTTCTCTATAACCTCCAATTACGCAAAAACATTCGTAACATTGACTTTACACGATGGCTGGCAAGTGGATTTATTCTTGCTGTTTTTTTTCTTGTAAATCAGTTATTCCTTTTTCAATGGCCATCATTATCCTTTTTTATTGCACCCATAGTTGCGTTGGGTTTACTTGCAATTTTAGATCTTTTTATAGGCAGGATTTTACTCAGAAGGTTTGCACAAAAAGAAAAACTGGATCTGCGCGAAAAACTGTCGCGCGACCTGCATGATGACCTTGCATCAACCCTTGGCAGTATTTCTATTTATGCCGAAACACTCAAAGGGATGAATGAACCCTCAAAGTCGGATTTTAAAAAGTTGTCCGTAAAAATTGCCGGACTTACGCAGTCGGCCCTACAATCCATTTCCGATATTATCTGGATGACCTCCCCACGAAATGATTCCTTACAAAGTCTGATATCGAAAACAAGTAATTATATGCTTGAAATTCTGACCGATAACAAAATCAATTTCAGTTCGTTAATCGAAATTCCCGAAGATCCTGTTATTCTGCAGGAAAAAATACGAAACGATGCTTTTTTGATCCTGAAGGAAGGCTTGCACAATATCATCAGGCATTCAGGAGCCCAAAATGTTGCTTTTAAGGCAGTTATGAATGAAAATAGTTGTATAATAAACCTTAAGGACGATGGCATTGGAATACTTGTTTCGGGGTTGCCCAAAAAAGGATCGCATGGCAACGGACTGGTTAATATGCGTCGGAGGGCGCAGGAGTCGGGTATCGAAATTAGAATACAATCCGGCGAAGGTACCGGAACCGAAATATTTCTTCAGTTTACAATATGACCTGATAAGGCTATTTAATCATGTAATTTTTATCTTTACTTTGTATAAAAACATATAAATGGGTATATCAGTCGGAATTGTTGAAGATCATTCGGAATTCAGGAAAAGCCTGGTGTATCTTATTTCCTCCTTTTCCGAATATTCTGTAGCCTGGTCCTATTCCTCCGTTGAAGAAGCACTTGAAAATTATACAGAAACAAATGTTATTCTGCTTGACATTAATCTACCCGGCTTATCGGGTATTGATGCTATTCCACTTTTCAAACAAAGGTTTGCGCAACAGAAAATTATAATGCTTACCATCCTCGAAGATGACTACCATATCCTCGAAGCCGTAAAAAACGGTGCCGACGGATATTTACTGAAAAAATCAAGTCCCAACAAAATCCTTGATGCCATACAACAGGTTTACGAAGGTGGAGCTGCGCTTACCCCAATGGTGGCAAAACAGGTGATGGCGTTTTTAAAACCCGAAGCCCAGAAACCTGGATCCGAATCCAATCTTACCGTGCGCGAAAAGGAAATCCTTGTACTTATTACACAGGGAATGACTAACGAGCTGATAGCCGACAAACTATTTATAAGTGTTCAGACAGTGCGCAACCATATAAAAAACATTTATGACAAATTACAGGTCCATTCGCGGGCCCAGGTTGTGGTTAAAGCTTTTAAAGATAAACTGATTTAAAAAAAAATGACCTTTTCAGGCTATTGTATAATTTTTTTCTTTAGTCCACTTTTGTCCAACCTTAATCACTTTCATAAAACAGAAACCCGATAACCAGAATCTACCATGAAAAAAACAATTAGTTTATTCGCAGTATTAATGTTGCTGTTTGTTGCAGCACAAAGTTTTGCTCAAATCAATTTCGGGGCAAAAGCAGGTTTAAATTTAGCAAATATGACTTCTCAGGATGATGAAAACAATTATGCCGAAGATGCGCCATACGAAATGAAAACCGGATTTCATGTTGGTATCACCGCCGCATTTTCAATTTCAGAAAATTTGGCCATTGAGCCGGGGGTGTTGTATTCAGCAAAAGGTTTTGCCGAAGAGTACAGCATTGCGAACATCAAATATAACATCAAATATAACATCAATTATCTGGAAGTTCCTATCAATGCTGTATATACAATTGATGCAGGTAGTGTAAAAGTGTTAGTTTTTGCCGGTCCTTACCTCGGCTATGCAATTTCAGCCAAAGTGAAATCCGATAAGGCCATTTTGGGTGAAAATGGTGACCAGAAAGAAGAAACAATCAGTATTGGCACCGATAAAGAAAAAGATGGTGTGGTACCATTCGATTTTGGAATAAATTTTGGAGCCGGAGCTGAAATTTCAAGCATCAGCGTCAGCTTTCAGTACGGGCTTGGTTTGGCAAATACTTCACCGCATTCGGAGAACAGTTATAGTAGCAAGAATAAAGTAATTGGTATATCGCTGGGCTATAAATTCGGCGGAAAATAATAGTTTATTAAAAGTACGAAATTGTAAGTGCATAGTTTAACTTACTTGTGGTTGAGATGTGATTGGTTAGCAATATTTTATATCCGGTTTTTATAGGGTTGACTCCCCGAAGTTATGTTAGTATCAACATTATCTTTTTAAGTGAATACCCTGCGGCAAAACTGCGGGGTATTTTTTTCAATTTTGTTTTGGAACATGGTGTTCAATGTCGTCAATTGCAATTTTGCTAATGCATGACGGGACTCAGAAATATTCTACTATAAATGACCTGATTGGGCTATTGCATATTTTTTTTCTTTAGTTCATTTTTGCTTAAGAAATAGTATTTCGCCGCCATATTGATGAATGCTGCAAAGCAGGGGGAACGGGAAGGAAAGCATTTGGTTTATTCGCGGTTTTAACGGTACTGTTTTTTTGCTTCTGCCGATTTTAACTACAAACCCCAAAACATACTATTAACTTAAAATCTCTTGTCATGAAAAAACTAATTGGTCTTCTTTTAAGCGTAACCATACTGGTTTTATGCTTGTCGTGTGAAAAACTTTTTAACAAAGATGAAGATGCTGGTACACTCGGAGGCGAACAGTCTGCAATGGGTGAAGTGGGTGTGACCGTTCAATCTACCTCTATTGAAATTGCCGGGGTAAGTAATTTTTCGGCTTCGGTAATTGCGCTCAAAAGTGGTATTTCAACCTATTCAGGTTCGGCCACCGTAAAAAATGATTTGATTAAAAATATGGTATCAAATTTCCCCGGGGTTACCATAATTGGCGACAAGATTTCGATAACTGGTATGCAGATGCAACAAACCACCGAAGGTATAAAATGTATAACCGGGGCAGGGGCAGGCGTTTTGGTAAAATACGATTCTAAAGTGGGCGATACTTATCCGCTGGGATCAACAGGTAAAGTTCGGACTGTAGTAAGCAAAACCGGAGTCGATGATTATCCTTACGGTTTTTATAAGATTAAAACGATTCAGGTCGAATCGAATCCCAATAACCTGAAAAGCACTGCCGGTATTTCGAAAATAACATACATAGCCAACCACAAGTTCGGATTGGTAGGGGTTAAGGTTGCTTTCGAAGATGGAAGCGATGCTTCGTTCCCGGTTTATTCGAGCGTTGAAGATTAAGTGCTCATGAGGAATTTCCTTTTGCCTTTTGCCTGGAAGATTGTGGGATTAATCCTCACAATCTTGGGAGTAATACTTGCAGTGCTATACCTTTACACCGAGTTTAGGTTTACAATGCCCGTATTTGCCGTTTTTTCTTCGTTTATCGAAACTAAAATGTTTGTAACCTTCACTACTAATTTTGCTGATGAACTAACAATGTTGCTGCTCTTTACCGGCTTAATCCTGATTGTATTTTCGAAGGAGAAAACTGAATCGGAATATCTTGATGCAACCCGCGAAAAGGCGATAGTAAAAGCATTGATATATAACAATATAATGCTGCTTTTTTCAATCTTGTTCATTTACGGAAGTGGATTCATTGGTATACTTGTGATCAACCTTTTCTCATTTTCGCTCTTCTACCTTTTCATTTTTTACCTTATGAAATATAAGCAGAAGATTTTAGAGAAAAGAGAATTACAACTACTATCAGATAGCAGGCATTAGCATTACCATTGGTTTGACGGATTAATTAGAATTGTAAAATTAATTCGATAGGAAGTAAAATAGATGTGTTGTATAAAACAAAATAATTTACTATTTATAAATAACTTTAACCTTAACCAAACAACTATGAAAAACAAAACTCTACCCATTTTCGTAATGCTGGCAATGATTCTTGCATTATCATCCTGCAAAAAAGATGAAGAATCTAATGGTATTCCAACCATTTCTTCAGTACTTGTAAACCCGGCCAGTATAAATGCAAACGGCATTGTTTCTGTTGCAGTTACTGCCACAGATCCGGATAATGATCCTCTTACATACAGTTATACTGTAACAGGTGGGGCAATTTCCGGTAGCGGAGGTTCTGTTTCCTGGACCGCACCTTCAGCTGCAGGAGCTCATTCTGTAACTGTAACTGTTTCCGATGGAAAAGGGGGTACGGTAACCGGTAATGGTGCCTTAACTGTTCTGCAAGCTGTTACACAGGTTACGGGTACAGCCAAATTCCCGGCAGGTACTTCGGGCGACCTCTCCAACTCAAAAGTTAGCCTTTACACTTCATTACAGAATTGGGAAATGAATTCACCAATTAAATTTGGAGCAGTTTCAGGCTCTGGGGCTAGTGTAACTTTTACATTAATAAATGTTAATCCGGGCAATTATTACCTGGATGTATGGAAAGACATCGACAATAGTGCCACCTGGTCAGGAACTGATTATGTTGGTTGGTACGGATCAGGCGGATTAGGAAGTTGGTCCCTGACTGAATTCCAAATCACGGAGGGGCAAACATTTAACTGCTCTGTTGATATGTATATTGTTGCTAATAAATCTGGTTTCCCGGGTCTTAAATCAAGTAGTTTAAATTAACCCGGTAAGCATAGTACGGAGCCCATTTCTCACCACGGAAAAACACCCCTCTTATTGTTTAAATAAAACGCCTGTCGATCATTCCCGACAGGCGTTTTTCATTTAATAGGATAAAAGTTGGGGATACTACGAATTCTTAATCTGCATAACTCTGCGGTGAATACTCGATAAGTAATTGATCATTGTGATATACTTATTGGCAGCAGGTGCTATCATCACTTTGCCGGTTCCGGTAAAAGTATTTACAATCCCTTCGCCCGAAATCATGGAGCCGAAAATGCCTTTATTAGCCTTGGCAACTGTTAACTGCACGCTGGCTTGGCGGGCAACTGCAAAAGAGCCATCAACCACGAGTTTACCATTATTTAAATCAATGGTTTCGAGTGGACCGTTGGATAAAATTACCAATTTACCGTTTCCCGAAACTTTCGTTTGGAAAAATCCTTCTCCCGAAAATAGCCCGGAAATGGATTTATTTGTAAATGACCCTATTTCGATATTCATTTCTGAGGCATAGTAAGCGCCTTTATCGAGTATCCATTCTTCGCCTTTGAGTTCCATAATTGTAAAGTTTCCGAATGAAGGTTCAAACCAAACGGTTCCACTGCCTCGTATCACAGGCTTTACAACAATTTCGCGCGTTACCATCGATTTCAGAAAACCGCCTGCTGAAGGCAGATTAGCTTCCAGCTCAAGGTTTCCCTGCATATAATACATGCCGCCCGACTCGTATCGTACCGCGCTGTTTTCGAAATCTGCTTTCAGGAATTTTAAAGTTTCCTTTTCGACAACCTCAAATTTAACAGTTCCGAATTGTACCTGGGCAGGATGTGGTTGCTGATGAACAGCTTGTGGCGGTGGCTGGTATGCCGGTGCTGGTTGAGAAGGAGGAGCATACGTTTGAGCCGGCTGAGCCGGAATACCGGAAATCAGATTTTTAGTCCCGCATTCCGGGCAAAAAGCGGCTCCCTCAAGAAGCCTGCTTCCGCAGTTACTGCAAAATGCCATAATTATTCGGTTTTTAATGGTTTAAACAAGATTAATAGGTTTATTACTATTTGGGAATCCCTAACCCCCAAACCCTAACCCCCAACACCTACTTCACTTCATATCCTTCAACAACAACAAA